>DPSI01000514.1:0-10120 GCA_003527165.1 Pseudomonas sp. | reverse complement strand
ATCGGCAATCGCCTCACGCAGCTGCGGCAGCCCACGGGCGGCGGTGTAGCGGGTATGTCCTGCAGCGAGAGCAGCCTGACCGGCCGCGACGATAGGCGCAGCGGTTGTGAAATCCGGCTCGCCAATTTCCAGGTGAATGACATCACGACCCAGCGCCTGCAACTCGTTGGCTCGCGCCAAAAGAGCCATGACATGAAAGGGTTCGATTGCACGACTACGCGCGCTATATGACGAGGTCATTTGACCTTCCTGATGAGAACAAAACGTGAATTCTACCGAAGGTCCCTCTAACACCGCAGCCACCGTGATATTCGGGAGTAGCGCACCCCGATACGATCTGGTAAGTTCGCCCGCTTGCAGCCGCAGGGCCGGCACGGGCCGGCAGAGGGATTTCACTATCCTGCGCAATGGACATAGCGAGAGGCGTTCATCCATGCCCATTACCAAAACGACACCCAGCAACCAACTGATTCGCGCCTTCGTGCCCTATAAGGAATCCAAGGGCGAGGAGTACATGAGCGACAATATGCGCGCTCATTTCACCGGCATCCTCAACAAGTGGAAGCTGGAGCTGATGGAAGAAGTCGATCGTACCGTGCATCACATGCAGGACGAAGCGGCCAATTTCCCCGATCCGGCAGACCGTGCCAGCCAGGAAGAAGAGTTCAGCCTGGAACTGCGTGCCCGCGATCGCGAGCGCAAGCTGATCAAGAAAATCGACGAAACGCTGCAGCTGATCGAAGACAACGAGTACGGCTGGTGCGATTCCTGCGGCGTCGAGATCGGTATTCGCCGTCTTGAAGCCCGCCCCACCGCCACGCTGTGCATCGACTGCAAGACGCTGGCGGAGATCAAGGAAAAGCAGATCGGTTCCTGATCCGAACGGGGCGCTTCGGCGCCCCGCTTCATTCTCAGCCTCTCGCCGCATCCCGCCTCGCTGATCCTTCACACGAGCCGGCCCGCCATGTCTTCAGCCGCTTCCTCCCCATCCGCCTATATTGGCCGCTTCGCCCCTACGCCTAGCGGTTATCTGCACTTTGGCTCGCTGGTCGCGGCACTGGCTTCCTACCTCGATGCCCGCGCTGCGGGTGGCCGATGGCTGTTGCGCATGGAAGACCTCGACCCGCCACGCGAAATGCCCGGCGCGCAGGACGCCATCTTGCAGGCGCTGGAAGCCTATGGCTTCGAGTGGGACGCGCGAATGGTGCGCCAGAGCGAGCGACTGGACGTCTACAACGCGATGATCGACCGCCTCTGGCGGGACGGCCACGCCTATGCCTGCGACTGCTCACGCAAACAGCTACAGCCCTTCGCCGGGCTCTATCCGGGGTTCTGCCGCGATGCCGGTCGGGATCTGGAGGACGCGGCCATACGCCTGTGCGTGCCCGATCGCGAATATGTCTTCACCGACCGCGTACAGGGCGCGTTCCGCCAGCACTTGGGACGCGAAGTCGGCGACTTCGTCATTCGCCGTCGCGATGGTCTCATCGCCTATCAGCTGGCGGTAGTGCTCGACGACGCCTGGCAAGGCGTGACGGACGTCGTCCGCGGCGCCGACCTGCTCGACTCCACCCCGCGCCAGCTCTACCTCCAAGCGCTGCTCGGCCTGCCCGAGCCGCAATACCTGCACGTGCCGCTGATCATTCAGCCGGACGGCCACAAACTGGGCAAGCGTTACCGCTCGCCGCCTCTGCAACCCGAGCAGGCCACCCCGCTGCTGCTCCGCGCGCTGCGCGCCCTCGGCCAACCGACCGCGCGCGAGCTGAACGACGCGCTTCCCGGCGAGGTTCTGACCTGGGCCATCCCACACTGGGACGCCGGGCGCATCCCCCGCTGCCGCACCCTGGCCGAGGCGCAGCTGCGCTAAGGCTGAAAGTGTCAGGTGGGCTTGGCGGCTTTGCTTTAACTTGCCGCTTGTGGCTTGCCGCTTGCTGCTGCTTTACCATCCGCCTACCTTCGACACGAGTTCCAGCATGTACATCTACCGACTGGTGCTGCTCCTGGTAGTGGGGATCTACCTGTTTTCCCCCGCGATCATGGACTGGTGGATCGACCCCAACGGCGCTTGGTACCGCCCCTATCTGTTGTGGCTGATCCTCATCGTGGTGACCTTCATTCTTCAGAGTCAGCGCGATGCAGACGAGCTTTAGCCTCAGCCAGCTGATCCTGATCAGCGTCGCTTACCTGCTAGTGCTGTTCGGGGTGGCCTGGGTCAGCGAGCGTGGGCTGATCCCGCGCTGGGTGATCCGTCATCCTCTGACCTACACCCTGTCGCTGGGCGTCTACGCCAGTGCCTGGGCGTTCTATGGCACTGTCGGCCTGGCCTATCAGTATGGCTATGGATTCCTCGCTACCTATCTGGGTGTCTGCGGCGCGTTCCTGCTGGCGCCGGTCCTGCTTTACCCGATTCTGCGCATCACCCGCACCTATCAGCTGGCGTCGCTGGCCGACCTGTTTGCCTTCCGCTTCCGCAGCACCTGGAGCGGCGCCTTGACCACGGTTGTCATGCTGATCGGCATGCTGCCGCTGCTGGCCCTACAGATTCAAGCGGTTGCCGACGCCATCGGCATCCTTACCCTCGAGCCCCTGCAGGAACGGGTCGCGCTGGGCTATTGCGTGATGATCATGCTGTTCACCATTCTCTTCGGCGCCCGGCATATCGCCACGCGAGAGAAGCACGAGGGACTGGTGTTCGCCATCGCTTTCGAATCGGTGGTCAAGCTGCTGACTTTCGGCGCGATCGGCTTGTACGCATTATTCGTCGTATTCGGCGGCCCGCATCAGCTGGAAATCTGGCTGCTGCAGAACCAGTCGGCGCTGCAGGCATTGCATACACCGTTACAGGAAGGTCCCTGGCGAACCTTGCTGCTGGTGTTCTTCGCCTCGGCCATCGTGATGCCGCACATGTATCACATGACCTTCACCGAGAATCTCAACCCGCGTGCCCTGGTCAGCGCCAGCTGGGGGCTGCCGCTGTATTTGCTGCTGATGAGCCTGGCCGTGCCGCTGATCCTCTGGGCCGGTCTCAAGCTCGGCGTTAGCACCAATCCGGAGTATTTCACTCTCGGCCTGGGCCTCACCGCACAGAGCGAGACGCTGACGCTGGTGGCGTTCATCGGCGGGCTATCCGCCTCCAGCGGACTGATCATCGTCAGTACCCTGGCGCTGTCAGGCATGGCCCTCAACCATCTGGTGCTGCCGCTCTACCAACCGCCTACCGAAGGCAACATCTATCGCTGGCTGAAATGGACCCGCCGCAGCCTGATCCTGGCGATCATCATGGCCGGCTACGGCTTTTATCTGCTGCTGGGCGCAGAGCAAGACCTGTCCAACCTGGGGATCGTCGCCTTCGTCGCCACACTGCAGTTCCTGCCCGGCGTACTGTCGGTACTCTACTGGCCGACCGCCAACCGTCGCGGTTATATCGTCGGCTTGCTGGCCGGTATCGCCGTCTGGGTGATCACCATGCTGCTGCCGCTGGTCGGCAACCTCGACGGCTTTTACATTCCATTGCTCAACGTCGTCTATGTGCTCGACGACACCAGCTGGCACCTGGCTGCGATCGCCTCGCTGGCCGTCAACGTGCTGGCATTCTCGCTGTTCTCGCTGTTCACCGAGACCAGCGCCGAAGAACAGGCCGCAGCCGAAGCTTGCGCGGTGGAAAACGTGCGGCGGCCACAACGGCGCGAACTGGCAGCCGCCTCGCCACAGGAGTTCGCCACCCAGCTGGCCAAGCCGCTGGGCGCCAAGACCGCACAGCGCGAGGTGGAGCAAGCACTGCGGGACCTTCAGCTGCCCTTCGATGAGCATCGCCCCTATGCCCTGCGCCGGCTGCGTGACCGCATCGAGGCGAACCTGTCGGGCTTGATGGGCCCGAGCGTCGCACAGGATATCGTCGAGAACTTCCTGTCCTATAAGAACGGCGCAGACAGCTACGTGACCGAAGACATTCACTTCATCGAGAGCCGCCTGGAAGACTATCACTCGCGTCTGACCGGCCTGGCTGCGGAGCTCGACGCGCTACGGCGCTACCACCGCCAGACATTGCAGGAATTGCCGATGGGCGTCTGCTCGCTGGCCAAGGATCAGGAAATCCTGATGTGGAACCGAGCTCTGGAGGAACTCACCGAGATTCCGGCATTGCAAGTGGTGGGCTCGCGCCTGTCGACCATCGCCGAACCCTGGCAGAGCCTGCTGAGCGACTTCATTCAGCAGAGCGAGGAGCACCTGCATAAACAGCGGTTGCAGCTGGACGGTCACAGCCGCTGCCTGAATCTGCACAAGGCCGCAATCGCTGAACCGCTGGCGCCTGGTAATAGTGGCCTGGTACTGCTGATCGAGGACCTCACTGAGACCCAGCAGTTGGAAGATCGGCTGGTTCATTCCGAGCGCCTGGCCAGCATTGGGCGACTGGCGGCCGGCGTCGCCCACGAAATCGGCAACCCGATCACTGGCATCGCCTGCCTGGCACAGAATCTGCGCGAGGAGCGTGAAGCCGATAACGAGATCAGCGAGATCAGCAATCAGATTGTCGAACAGACCAAGCGCGTCTCACGCATCGTTCAGTCGCTAATGAGCTTCGCGCACGCCGGCGGCAGGCAGCAGGATCTTTACCCGGTGAGTCTGGCCGAAGTGGCGCAGGACGCGATTGCGCTGCTCTCGCTCAACCGCCGCGGCACCGATGTACACTTTTTCAACCTTTGCGATCCGAGCCATTTGGCCGAAGGCGATCCACAGCGGCTCGCCCAGGTGCTGATCAATCTGCTCGCCAACGCCCGCGATGCCTCGGAGCCCGGCGGTGCGATTCGGGTGCGCAGCGAGGAATCCGAGCAAACCGTCTACCTCATCGTCGAAGACGAAGGCAGCGGTATTCCGCAATCCATCCAAAACCGTCTGTTCGAGCCATTCTTCACCACCAAGGATCCGGGCGAAGGGACGGGGCTGGGCCTCGCACTGGTCTATTCGATCGTGGAAGAGCATTATGGACAGATCAATATAGACAGCCCGGCAGATCCGGAAACCCAACGCGGTACCCGTTTTCGCATTACCCTGCCGCGGCATGTCGAGGCGACAGATGCCATTGATTGACGAGGCGATGAGCGTCGCTCGCCTGGTATCGGCCATGAACGATTCAGCGTACAGCTGGCAATGCCGGAGCTTGGACGAGGTGACACCACAGCCCCGCACTGGCAGACCCACGCCGCATCATGTCAGCCTGCACAAGCCACGGAACGTGCGCCTCGCGGCGCCGCTTTCCACCCGCTTGTAGCCGCCTTCAGACCGTCGAGAGAGTACTGATGTCACATATTCTGATCGTCGAAGACGAAACCATCATCCGCTCCGCCTTGCGCCGACTCCTCGAACGCAACCAGTACGAGGTCAGCGAAGCCGGTTCGGTCCAGGAAGCGCAGGAGCGCTTCAGCATCCCGGGTTTCGATCTCATCGTCAGCGACCTGCGTCTGCCCGGTACGCCCGGCACCGAGCTGATCAAGCTCGCCGAAGGCACCCCGGTGCTGATCATGACCAGCTACGCGAGCCTGCGCTCTGCGGTGGACTCGATGAAAATGGGCGCGGTGGATTACATCGCCAAGCCCTTCGACCACGATGAGATGCTGCAGACCGTCGCCCGCATCCTTCACGATCGGCAGCAGGCAGCCGTCACGCCCCCTGCCGCTTCACGGCCTGCCGCGACCCCAACGGGCGCAGCCGAGGGCGACTCGGGCGGGGAAATCGGCATCATCGGACGCTGCGGCCCGATGCAGGACCTGTTCGGCAAGATCCGCAAGGTCGCCCCAACCGACTCCAACGTGCTGATCCAAGGGGAATCCGGGACCGGCAAGGAGCTGGTCGCACGCGCCCTGCATAACCTTTCCCGCCGCGCCAAGGCGCCAATGATCTCGGTCAACTGCGCCGCCATTCCGGAAACCCTGATCGAATCCGAACTTTTCGGCCACGAGAAAGGAGCTTTCACCGGCGCCAGTGCCGGTCGCGCCGGCCTGGTCGAGGCCGCCGATGGCGGTACCTTGTTCCTGGACGAGATAGGAGAGCTGCCGCTGGAAGCGCAGGCGCGACTGTTGCGCGTGCTACAGGAAGGCGAAATTCGGCGTGTCGGCTCCACCCAGTCGCAAAAGGTCAATGTGCGCCTGATTGCGGCGACCCACCGTGACCTGAAAACGCTGGCCAAGAACGGACAATTTCGTGAGGACCTCTATTACCGGCTGCACGTCATCGCCTTGAAGTTGCCGCCTCTGCGCGAGCGCGGCGCCGACGTGCTGGAAATCGCCAAGGCCTTCCTGGCACGACAGGGCGAACGCATGGGCAACGAGGAGCTGCACTTCTCCCGAGAGGCGGAGCAGGCCGTACGGCATTACGCTTGGCCGGGCAACGTGCGGGAACTGGAGAATGCCATCGAGCGGGCTGCGATACTCAGTGAGAGCGAGGAAATCAGCGCAGAGCTGCTGGGTATCGACATCGAGCTCGACAACCTCGATGAGGACTTCGACGAGCCTTGCGCCCCGCTAGGCTCCGCCGTCTCGACCAGCAACGAGCCGACCGAGGATCTTTCGCTGGAGGATTATTTCCAGCATTTCGTGCTCGAGCACCAGGACCACATGACCGAGACCGAGCTTGCCCGAAAGCTGGGGATCAGCCGCAAGTGCCTGTGGGAACGCCGCCAGCGCCTGGGAATTCCGCGCCGCAAATCGAGCGCCACCGGGTAGCGGGTTGTTACCCACCCCACCGTCACGTAACAGAAACCGGGTTCATCGGTAACGGGAACCCGGTTTTTCATAAGCACTACCAGCCGCGAAAATCCGCAAGTGCCTGATTTCTAAGGGCTCACAAAAACTGGCACGGCAAATGCTTTCTATCTAGCACAACAACAATAACAAGCAGACCCACAATAAGAACAAGACGTACCGGCTCTAGCAAAATAAATACAAGAAGGCAGAGGCGTAGCTAACTGATTCTTTTGGAGAGGAAATGCCAAATGGGGTTTTGCCCCACGACCAGGCCGAGAACAACAAAAACTGCATAAGCAGTGCCTGAACTGGTTGGATCGATGATCGATGGTAAATCAGCGACCAAAGAAATCCGTTTGCTCTTTGCTCCCAAAGTAGGAGCGATTCCCGGACGCGATAGCGGAAGGGAACGGGTGATCAAACAAAAACAACACGCCCGAAATACTAATAACAACAAAGCACGCGACATCATTTAAAGGGGGAGCTTCGGCTCCCCCTAGTGCTTTCTGGCTTCGGCCGTTGTTTTGACACCTCCCCGCGCTTCGTTCACCATCCCGGTTCCCGGTGCTAGAATCCACGCTCGTTTCGTGGCCATTCCCTTCGCCACTTGTCATTTCGCCACACAGTGCCTCTCATGCTGAAAAAGCTGTTCCAGTCTTTTCATTTTCCCCTGCGTCGCTTCCCGCATCCCCGTCGCACACCCGAAATACTGTCCAGCCGGCAGCATTCGCTGCACCGCAACGATCTGAGCCGGCACGCAGTCAGCGTCGTCGAGCGACTTCAGCATGCCGGGTACGAGGCTTACGTCGTTGGCGGTTGCGTCCGCGATCTGCTGCTGGAACTGACCCCGAAGGATTACGATGTTGCCACCAACGCCACCCCCGAACAGGTGCGCGCCGAATTCCGCAACGCTCGGGTCATCGGGCGCCGCTTCAGGCTGGTCCATGTGCATTTCGGCCGCGAAATCATCGAAGTCGCCACCTTCCGGGCCAACCATCCCGAGGCGGACGACGATGAAGCCAATCATCTTGCCTCACGCAACGAAAGCGGGCGAATTCTGCGTGACAACATCTACGGTACGTTGGAAGACGACGCCCAGCGCCGCGATTTCACCATCAACGCCCTCTACTACGATCCGTCGAGCGAGCGCATTCTCGACCACACTCACGGTGTTCGGGACATTCGCAATCGGCTGATCCGCCTGATAGGCGACCCCGAACAACGCTATCTGGAAGACCCGGTGCGCATGCTCCGAGCGGTTCGCTTCGCCGCTAAGCTGGACTTCGAGATTGAACAGCACAGCGCCGAGCCGATTGCCGAGCTGGCCGACCTGCTGAACGACGTGCCCTCAGCCCGCCTGTTCGACGAAATCATCAAACTCTTCCTCGGCGGCAAGGCCGAGCGCACCTTCGAGCTGCTACTGGAGCACGACCTCTTCGCGCCGCTGTTCCCGGCCAGCGCCGAGGCCTTGGCAGACAATCCCGAGTATGCCGGAACGCTGATTCGCAACGCGCTGGCCAATACCGATCAGCGCATTGCCCAGGGCAAGCCGGTCACCCCGGCGTTTCTGTTTGCCGCCTTGCTGTGGCCGGCCTTGCCAGCGCGCGTCGCCGAAGTACAGGCTCGAGGGCTGCCGCCCATTCCGGCCATGCAGGAAGCCGCACACGATTTGATCTGGGAACAATGCCAGCGCACGGCCATCCCGAAGCGATTCACCATGCCGATGCGGGAAATCTGGGACATGCAGGAACGCCTGCCGCGCCGTCAGGGGCGTCGCGCTGACCAGCTGCTGGACAATCCGCGCTTCCGCGCCGGATACGATTTCCTCCTGCTGCGCGAGAGCGCTGGGGAGCAGACCGATGGCCTGGGTGAATGGTGGACCGATTATCAGGAAGCCAGCGAGAGCGAACGCCGCAACATGATTCGCGCCCTCAGCAACAAGGACGACGGCAGCAGCGCGACCCGCAAACGGCGTCGCAGCGGACGTCGCAAGCGCGGCCCGAACGATAGCGCGCCGGCGTCCGCCGAATAAATGGAGCGGGTTTATATCGGCTTGGGCAGCAACCTGGCCGAGCCACGCGAGCAGCTGCGCGGTGCGCTCAAGGCGCTGGCGACTATGCCCTCGTCCCGGCTCGTGGCCATGTCTTCGCTATATGTCAGTGACCCGCTCGGCCCGCCTGACCAGCCGCGCTACAACAATGCCGTCGCCATGCTCGATACCTCGCTGGCTCCGCTGACCCTGCTCGATGCACTGCAAGCTATCGAACTGGCCCACGGTCGCGAACGCAAAGCTGAACGTTGGGGGCCACGCACACTGGATCTCGATATCCTGCTGTTCGGCGATCGTCTGATCAGCGAACCCCGCCTGACGGTCCCGCACTACCACCTGCACGCCAGAGCCTTCGTGCTGTATCCACTAGCCGAGGTGGCACCGGCCAGCTTGCAACTGCCCGATGGGCGCCATCTCGCCGACCTGCTCGCCGCCTGCCCCTTCGAGGGCCTGGAACGTCTCGACGAAGCGCTGTAACCAGCCGGTAACAGATGTAACGTGCGGGTAACACTCGCGATTGACTTAGCCGGCCGCCATCGGGACTATAAGCGCCCGCTACCGGCACGCATCGATTTGGGGCAAGCCTGCCCCATCGCTGACGCTCCGACTGCAACTGTGATCTCAGAGGCTCTAGGAGGACGGCACTCATGCCAGACGTAACCCTGACCACCCTGCAAGGCCTCAAGCAGAAAGGCGAGAAGATCGTCATGCTGACCTGCTATGACGCGACCTTCGCCAAGACCGCCTGCGAAGCCGGGGTCGAGATGCTGCTGATCGGCGACTCTCTCGGGATGGTCCTGCAAGGACACGACAGCACCCTACCCGTCACCGTCGAAGAAATGGCCTACCACACCGCCTGTGTCAAACGCGGCAACCGTGGCGCGATGATTCTTGCCGACCTACCGTTCATGGCCAACGCGACCGTCGAGCAGACGCTGGACAACTCCGCGACGCTGATGAAGGCCGGAGCGCACATGATCAAGGTCGAGGGGGCGGCGTGGCTGGCCGAATCCATTCGTCTGCTGACCGAGCGCGGCATTCCGGTCTGTGCGCATATGGGCCTCACCCCGCAAACGGTCAATGTCCTTGGCGGCTACAAAGTGCAAGGTCGTCAGGAAGCACAAGCGCTGCAAATGATCACAGATGCCAAGGCCCTCGAGGCGGCCGGGGCGGCGATGCTGCTGCTCGAATGCGTGCCCAGTGAACTCGCAGCACGCATCACTCAGGCGGTTTCGGTGCCGGTGATCGGCATCGGCGCCGGCAGCGCCACCGATGGCCAGGTACTGGTATTGCACGACATGCTCGGGCTGTCGCTCAGCGGGCGCGCACC
>DPSI01000513.1 GCA_003527165.1 Pseudomonas sp. | reverse complement strand
TCTGGCGGGCTTGTCTGCAGCGCTGAGGGTGCGTGGTGGGCATCTGGTGGTCGACGAGATCTATCACGGCCTCACCTATGGAACCGACGCGACCAGCGTTCTCGAGGTGGATGATGGAGCCTTCGTGCTCAACAGCTTCTCCAAGTATTTCGGCATGACCGGCTGGCGCCTGGGCTGGTTGGTGGCGCCGGAAACGGCCGTGCCCGAGTTGGAAAAGCTGGCGCAGAACCTCTACATCAGTGCGCCGACCATGGCCCAGCACGCGGCGCTGGCCTGCTTCGAACCGGCCACGCTGGAAATCCTCGAAGCCCGCCGTGCCGAGTTTGCCAGGCGTCGCGATTTCCTGCTGCCGGCCCTGCGCGAACTGGGGTTCGGCATCGCCGTGGTGCCCGAGGGCGCTTTTTATCTCTATGCCGATATCAGCGCCTTTGGCGGCGATGCCTTCGCCTTCTGCCGGCACATGCTGGAAACCGAGTTCGTCGCCATCACCCCAGGGCTGGATTTCGGTCGTCATCAGGCCGGGCATCATGTGCGCTTCGCCTATACCCAGGATTTGCCGCAACTGGAAGCAGCGGTCGAGCGTATCGCCCGCGGCCTGCAGAGCTGGCAGGGCTGATGCGCTTCGCTACGCCACTGGAAACGGGCCGGCTGGTCCGGCGCTATAAGCGCTTTCTCGCCGACATCATCACCGATGCCGGTGAGCACCTATGCATCCACTGCTCCAACACCGGCTCGATGCTCAATTGCATGGGGGAAGGCGCACGCGTCTGGTTTCAGCGCAACAGCGACCCCAAGCGCAAGCTGCCGGGTACCTGGGAGCTGGTGGAAACCCCTCAGGGGCGCTTGGCCTGCGTCAACACGGCGAGGGCCAATCGACTCGTCGAAGAAGCCTTGTTAGCCGGTGTGATCGATGAGCTGAAGGGCTTCACCGCGCTCAAGCGAGAGGTGGCCTATGGCGTCGAGAACAGTCGCGTGGACTTCCGGCTGGACTATCCCGCGGGGCCGGCGTTCGTCGAAGTCAAGAGCGTCACGCTGGGCTTCGGTGATACCGCGGTCGCGGCCTTTCCCGATGCGGTGACGACCCGGGGGGCGCGTCATCTACGCGAGCTGGCGGTGCTGGCGCGCGAAGGTGTCCGGGCCGTGCAGCTGTATTGCGTGAACCTCACGGGAGCCGAGGCCGTGCGTCCCGCCAGCGAAATCGATCCGCTCTATGCCAGCGCATTACGCGATGCGGTTGGGGCCGGCGTCGAGGTGCTGGCCTATGGCGTCGAGCTGTCACCGGAAGAGATCCGGCTGGTGCGACCTTTGCCGGTAATACTCTAGGCATGCCGGGGCATGGACGCCGATAGCGACCGGCTGAGCGCTGGTCGCTATCGGGGCGACTTAGCGGTCGCCTGGCGTCACGCGCCAGATCACATTGCCCACATCGTCAGCCACCAGCAACGCGCCGGTCTCATCCACCGCGACGCCCACTGGCCGGCCCATGGCCTGTTCATCCGCGTTGAGGAAACCGGTCAGCACGTCTTCCGCCGCGCTGTCCGGCTCGCCGTTCTTGAACGGTACGAAGATCACCTTGTAGCCACTGCGTGGCTTGCGGTTCCAGGAGCCGTGCTGGCCGATGAAAGCGCCGTTGCGATAGCGCTCCGGTAGCAGCGTTCCCTCATAGAAAGCCAGGCCCAGCGAGGCGGTATGGGCGCCGAGAGCGTAGTCCGGCACCAGGGCTTTCTCTACCAGATCCGGCCGCTGCGGTTTGACCCGCTCGTCCACGTGTTGGCCGTAGTAGCTGTAGGGCCAGCCGTAGAAATCACCGTCTTTCACCGAGGTCATGTAGTCAGGCACCAGGTCGCTGCCGATCTCGTCGCGCTCGTTGACGGTTGTCCATAGCTCACCGCTGATCGGCTGCCAGGCCAGGCCGTTGGGGTTGCGCAGACCCGAGGCGAACAGGCGCAGCGTTCTGTTGTGCGGATCCACTTCCAGTATCGCCGCTCGGTTCTCCTCTGCCTCCATGCCATTTTCGGCAACGTTGCTGTTGGAGCCGCTGGTGACGTACAGGTGCGATCCGTCCGGGCTGGCAATTACGTTCTTGGTCCAGTGGTGATTGATCGGTCCGGCGGGCAAGTCGACGACCTTCTCACCTGCCGCGTCGATGCGGGTGGCGCCTTTCTCGTAAGGGAAGCGCACCAGTGCATCGGTATTGGCGACGTACAGCTGGTCACCGACGAGCGCCATGCCAAAGGGTGAGTTCAGTCCTTCGATAAAGGCCGTGCGCTCTTCTGGCGTTCCGTCGCCATTTATATCGCGCAGCAGCGTGATGCGGTTGGCGCTGTCCCCGCCAGAGCCGGCGCGGGCCATGACTTTTTTCATAATCCAGCCGCGAACGCCCTTGGTGTCCTCGGGCTTGGGCGGCGCATCGCTTTCAGCGACCAGCACGTCACCGTTGGGTAACACATAGAGCCAACGGGGGTGATCGAGATTCCTGGCGAAGGCCTCGACCTGCAACCGAGGGGCCGCTTGCGGCGTCGCTCCCTCGGGCCAACCGGTTGCCTCGGCGATGTTGATGGTGGGGATCATTGATTTGTTAGGCTCCGGAAGCGCCGGGTTCGGCCCGTAACCGGAGTCGACTGGTAGTTTGGCGATGTCGCCGCAACCGGAAAGGCCGAAAGCGAGGGTAGCGGTTGCCAAATAGGCGTAGCGGCAGCGCATGGGGCTTGCTCCTGCTAGGTGGGCCGATAGGTCGCGTCCCGTATCAGTCCTTCTCATCCAGGTCGCGGCCTTGCTTATCGTCTTTCGGTAACTTGGCTGCGTATTGTTCCAGGCGCGGCATCAGAAGGAATATCACCAGCGCCAGGCACGTCGTGAGCACGGCGGTGGCTTCGTGGCCGAGCCCGGCAGCGACGCCGATGGCAGCGGTGAGCCAGATGCCAGCGGCTGTGGTCAGGCCTTTGACGTCTCGCTGCGAGCTGCCCTTGAGGATGGTGCCGGCGCCGAGAAAGCCGATTCCGGTGATGATGCCCTGCATTACGCGCGAAATATCCTCGAGCGGCATGCCGGCATCCAATGGCACCAGCACGAACAGCGCCGCCCCCAGTGCTACCAGCATGTGGGTCCGCAGGCCCGCCGCCTTGCCCTTGTATTCCCGTTCATAACCAAGCACGCCGCCGAGTGTCGCGGCCAATAAGAGCCTTAGCGACACGCGGACCCCATGCTCCAGATCGGGAATGTCGGAAAATTCCGATGCAACGGTGCGGTACAGTATTTCCCACCATTCCATGAATGCCCCCGACTAGCTCCAGGATCGCGACTGTCTGAAATTCGAGTCGTGACGCGCATGGCGGTTCACTCGCTGACCTCGAAGCGCAGCATGCCGATCATTTGCCCGGCTTCGGTCAGGACCCGCACGCGCCAGCGACCTTCCGCCTTGTTGGGGAAGTTGCGCTTGTGGGTCCAGGCACGGTAACCCGCTTCGCGTCCTCCGCTTATGTCCAGAGGGATACGGTCGACGCGTCGACCATTGTGTTCCCATTCATGGTAGATGCGTTCTTTCAGCCCGCGCGGGGCATTGATCGCGGTGAAGGCATACAGGCCATTGCCGTGCAGTTCACGGCTGGAGAGCCGCTGCAGCCGGTTGCCGGGTTCACGCGAGGCATCGTTCACGCTCATGGTCACCGCAACGTCGGTGAGCCACAGCGTCGCCGGCGGTACCCAGGTACGGCCCATCCATCCGGCCAGACCGACGGCGGCCGCCAGTAGCGGAACCGCGACCAGGCTCTTCCAGTTCCATTCGGGGAATAGTCCTCTCAGGCTAGGCAGCGCCAGCAACACGGCGATGACCAGCGAGCAGAGATAACTCTGCGCAGTAGACAAGTGGAAAATGATGGGTAGCGCCGTAAGCAAGACCGCGAACAACGTCAGGGCATGGAAAGCCAGATAGATCCAGCGGCGCGGTGCCAGCCATTTGTAATACAGCG
>DPSI01000067.1:5665-9016 GCA_003527165.1 Pseudomonas sp. | reverse complement strand
GAACCCTCATTGGTTGTCGACCGTCAGGACGGGCAGTCGGGAGAGTGGCTGATCGCCAGCATCACTCGCTTTTATGAGTGTGTATCTGTTCTGAACTGCTCGTTTGACGGGTCTGTCGGTGGATGCCAATGTCAGTCAGGCGAACAGTCCGCTCGGTACCGAGGACTCCCGGCTCCGGGCGGACATTCGGTCGTACCCGTTCCGGGCTGACCGGCAATCGCTCGGTGGTGCACCCATAACAACAAGATCCACGGAGACGCCGCAGTGAATCTACTGTTCCAGCAAGTGCTCAACGGCCTGACCCTGGGCAGCATCTACGGTCTGGTTGCCCTCGGCCTGACGCTCGTCTACGGCATCCTGCACATCCCCAACTTCGCCCATGGCGCGCTGTACATGGTCGGCGCGTTCGCTTCCTACTGCTTCATGACCGATATCGGGCTCCATTACTGGGTCGCCATGGTGTTGTCCGGGCTGGTGGTGGCGGCGCTGGCGGTGCTCTCCGAGCGGCTGGTGTTCCATCCGCTGCGCAATGCGCCACCCATTCACGACAAGATCGCTGCGATCGGCATTCTGCTGTTTCTCGAAGCGCTGGTGCATATGTTCTGGGGCTCGGACTTCCGGCGCATGGCCTCGCCCTACGGCGGCATTCTCAACTTCGACGGGCTGATCATTCCCGAGCAGCGCCTGCTGATCATCGTCGGCGCCTTCACGCTGATGCTTGCGCTGCACCTGTTCCTGCGAAAGACCATGATCGGCTCGACCATCATCGCCATGGCGCAGAGCCGTGAGGGCGCGTTTCTCGTCGGTATCGACGCCAACCGCGTGGCGATGCTGACGTTCGCCATCTCCGGGATGCTGGCCGCCTTCGCCGCGACGCTTTATGCGCCGATCAACCTGGTGTATCCCGCGATGGGCCACCTGGTGATCATGAAAGCCTTCGTAATTATTGTGCTCGGCGGGATGGGGAGCATTCCCGGGGCCATCCTCGGCGCGATGATCCTTGGCTTCGCCGAGAGTTTTGGCGGCTTCTACCTGTCCTCCGACTACAAGGACATCATCGCCTTCACGCTGCTGGTGGTGATCCTTTCCTTCCGACCCACCGGACTGTTCGCCAAGGGGGCTCACTGATGCATCGCTTAGCATCCCTGCTCACCAGCCGCGGCAGCAAGCTGTTCCTGCTGGCCTGCGCATTGGCCTTCCCGCTGTTCGCCAAGAGCGAGTACCAGGTCTACGTGATGGCCAGCGCCTTTATCTGGGCGATTGCAGTCTATGGCTTGAACATCATCACCGGCTATTGCGGCCAGTTGAACCTGGCCCATGGCGGCTTCTTCGCCATCGGCGCGTACACGCTGGCGATCCTGACCGCCGATCACGGCTGGAATTTCTGGCCCGCCTTCGTGGCAGCCGCCCTGGTGGCGGCGGCCATCGGTGCGCTGGTGGGGCTGGTCTCGCTGCGGCTGAAGGAGCATTTCTTCGCCATCTTCACGCTCTGCGTCGGCTTCATCATTTACCTGCTGATCGATAAGTGGGAAGAGCTGACGCACGGTGCCATTGGTATTCGCGGCATTGCGGCGCCGGACGGCCTGGGCTTGGTCGACTTCAGCCAGACGGTGCCGTTCTACTACCTGGCGCTGGCGTTTCTGGTATTGGCAATCTGGTTCGCCGGGCGGTTGGCATCCTCGCTGCTGGGCCGGACCTTCATGGCGATCCGCAACGGCGATGCCCTGGCGCAGTCACTGGGCATCGACCTGATGCGCAACAAGCTCCTGGCCTTTGTCCTATCGACCACCTACGCCGGCGTCGCCGGGGCGCTCTACGCCTCGATGATCCGTTTCATCGGCCCGGAAGAAGCCAACCCCAATCACACCTTCGACATGATCACCTACTTGCTGGTGGGCGGCTTCGGCACCTTGTTCGGTCCGCTGGCCGGCACGGTGGGCGTCGTCTGGATCACGCAGTCCCTGCAGTTCCTCGAGGACTAGCGGATGATCATCTTCGGCCCGCTGATCGTGGTGCTGGTGATCTTCATGCCGCGCGGCGTCATTGGCACCTTCCTCGGTTGGAAGCTGCGCAAGGACACCGAGGCGGCACGGGCCAAGGAGCCGCGTGCCGCCGTCAAGGTCACCCCAGCCAAAGAGGTGAACAACAATGCTTAAGGTCGAAAACCTGACCAAGATGTTCGGCGGGCTGGCGGCGGTACATGACGTCAGCGTCGAGTTCGAGGCGCGCAAGATCAACGCCATCATCGGCCCCAATGGCGCCGGCAAGAGCACGTTCTTCAATCTCATTTCCGGTGTGCACAAGCCAACCTCCGGGCGCATCCTGATCGACGGCCACGATGTATCGCGGATGCGCTGCGACCACGTGGCGCGACTCGGTGTTGGCCGCACCTTTCAGACCACGCATCTGTTCGAGCAGGCCACGGTGCTCGACAACCTCATCGTCGGCCATCGCCTGCGCACCCGCTCCGGGTTGTGGGACGTGCTGATCAATTCCCGCCGCTTGCAGCGCGAAGAACGCGAGTGCCGCGAAAAGGCCCGCGCCGCGCTGGACTTCGTCGGGCTGGCGCATCTGGAGAACCGCGTGGTGCTGGACATCTCCCAGGAAGAACGCAAGCGCGTGGCCTTCGCCCTGGCGCTGGCCACCGAACCTAAGCTGGTGCTGCTCGACGAGCCGGCAGCCGGGGTGAACCCGGAGGAGACCGAAGGCCTTGCCCGATTGATCCGCAAGATGGCCGAGCATGGGCTGACCGTGTGCCTGATCGAACACAAGATGGACATGATCATGGGGCTGGCCGACAAGATCATGGTGCTCAACTACGGCGAGAAAATCGCCGAGGGCACGCCCGCCGAGATCAAGGCGAACCCGGCCGTCATCGAAGCGTACCTGGGGAGCGACTACGATGCTGCAGCTTGAGCGTGTCGACGTCTGCTACGGCAGTTTCAAGGCACTGAACGAGGTCTCGATGAGCGTCGCGGCGGGCGAGCTGGTGGTGCTGCTCGGCGCCAACGGTGCGGGCAAGACCACCCTGTTCAACACCATCAGCGGGCTGCTCAAGCCGACCGCTGGCAGCATCACGCTGGAGGGGCGCCGGATCGATGGGCTCAAGCCCTCGGGCCTGGTGGCCGCGGGCGTGGTGCATTGCCCGGAGGGCCGCAAGTTGTTCCCGCAGATGTCGGTCTCGCAGAACCTCGCACTTGGTGCCTATCTGCACCGGCGCGATGGCGAGGGTAACAAGCGCAATCTGCAGGAAGTGCTCGATCTATTCCCCATTCTTCACGACAAGCGACACCAGCCGGCAGGATCGCTGAGTGGCGGCCAGCAACAGATGGTCGCGGAAGAGCGTCGTGT
>DPSI01000067.1:0-5545 GCA_003527165.1 Pseudomonas sp. | reverse complement strand
CGCGATCGGCAGGGCGCTGATGAGCCGGCCGCGCCTGCTGATGCTCGACGAGCCTTCGCTCGGGCTGGCGCCGCTGGTGGTCAACCAGATGTTCGAGGTGATTTCCCGCATCAACCAGGCCGGCACCAGCGTGCTGCTGGCCGAGCAGAATGCGTTCGCGGCGCTGAAAATCGCCCACCGGGCCTACGTCATCGAAGGTGGCAGCCTGGTAATGGAAGGGGACCAGCAGGCCATGCTGGGCAACGAAGCCGTACGCAAGGCTTACATCGGCGCCTGATCAGTCGTAACCCAGGAGAAAACAACAATGAAAACGCTCAAAGCGCTTGGCATGGCGGCAATCGCTACCCTGGCCACGGCCCAGGTCGGCGGCGCCTATGCCGAGCAGACCCTGAACATCGGTTTTACCGGCCCGCTCAGTGGCGGTGCCGCGCTCTACGGTGAGAACACCTTGTCGGGCCTGCGCATGGCCGTGGAGGATGTGAACGAGGCGGGCGGCATCAAGGTTGGCGACGAAACCTACACGGTCAATCTCATCAGCCTGGACGACAAGTATTCGCCGAGCCAGGCAGCCACCAATGCCAAGCGCCTGGTGAAGGAGTCGAAAGCCGCCGCCGTGTTCGTCCCGCATACCGGCGGGGTGTTTGCCCTGCAGGACTTTAACGTCGCCGACGACTTCCTGATCATGGCGTATACCAGCGTGCCCTCGGTGACCCAGCAGGGCAATCCGATGACGGTGCGCATCCCGCCGGAATTCACCGGCTACGTCGATGCCTTTTCCGACTACGCGATCAAGCATTACGGCAAGAAGCTCGGCATCGCCGGCGCGACCCACGAATACGCAAAGATCTGGACCGACATGATGACCAAAGCCTGGGAACAGAAGGGCGGTGAGATCGTCGCCAGCAATCCCATGGACTACAACAAGTCGACCGATTTCTACACCGGCGTGAGCCGTGTGATTGCGTCGAACCCGGACGTGATGTTCGTCGGCGGCGCTTCGGAACCCACCGGCCTGGTCATGCAGCAGGCGCGGCAATTAGGCTTCCAGGGCGGCTTCATCGTCATGGATCAGGCCAA
Source organism: Pseudomonas sp. (assembly GCA_003527165.1). Taxonomy (GTDB): domain Bacteria; phylum Pseudomonadota; class Gammaproteobacteria; order Pseudomonadales; family Pseudomonadaceae; genus Stutzerimonas. Next base: position 4,468 of record DPSI01000067.1, on the reverse strand, counting down.
GCTGGACGAGATCGCTACGGTCACTGGCGGCCTGGACCTGCTGGAAGGCTCCATCGGCGTCGTGCCGCTGTCGGAATACGACAGCGAGATCGCCAGGGTCTTCGTGGATCGGTACCAGACGGCCCATGGCAAGGTGCCGGGCTCGGAGGCGGCCTACAACTATCTGGCCTTCCACGCCATGGCCAAGGCCATGGAACTGGCCGGCAGCACCGAGCCACAGCAGGTCCGCGCTAAAATGGCCGAAGCCATCGAGGCCATGGACCCGACGTTCAACCTCTACTCGATCCAGGGCATCACCGAGGATGGCGGCTTCATCACACCGACCACCATGGCGGTGGTGGAGAACGGCAAAATTGTGCGCAAGGAGATCGGGGAGTAATCGCACGCCATTGTTAAGGGTCAAATCGTTCTGTCCACATGTGGAACCTAACCCCCGCTAGTCCGCGTCGTTGGAACGCGGGGTGTTTTGGGGGCTGCGGCAGAGCGTAAGAACTATCGTCGTTCAAGCTTCCGGGGCCCCAGCGCGCGTCTTTCAGGTTTCACGGCGACTGGGAAGAGCTGCGGTAGCATTCGAAGGTGCTGTCCTACGGAAGACGCACCGCTCCGTAAGAGCGAGTTCGCTCGCGAACACGCTGCAGCTGAGCCAGTCGTCTCATGAGATCGGTATCAGCCTACGTACCCCTCCGGCTTTCCGCTAAGCTGGCTGGCTTGTTTCTCGGCAGAAGCTGGCCCTGTGGCAGTGACCGCTCCGAGCATAAACTGGTGGCTGCGCTGCGCAGGAGTTGCGGATGTTTCTATGGATTGCCTTTGCCGCCGGGCTGGTACGTGGCTATAGCGGCTTTGGTTTCGCCATGCTGCTGGCACTGGGGTTGCTGACGCGCCTTCCTCCTACGCAAGTGGTTCCGGTAGCGCTGATGCTGGATCTGGCCTGCTCTGTGACGCTCTGGCCCGCAGCGCTGCGCACATTTCACGTGCCGATCGGCTGTCGGCTAATCTTCGGCATGCTGCTCGCGGTGCCGCTGGGCGCTTGGCTGCTGCGGTTGGTCCCGGCGGTCTGGATGGCGCCGGTCATCGCTTCGCTGTGCCTGGTGGGTGGGCTCGTGGTGCTGTATCGGCCGCCACCTGTGCCGATCGGCGGACCGAGTACACGCGGCGCGCTGCCGGCCGGACTGGCTTCGGGGTTGGCGATGACCATGGCCTCCGCGGGCGGACCGCCGCTGATCCTCTACCTACTGCGCAGCGGACTGAGCGCGGCTCACCTGCGCGGCACCACGATCCTGTTCTTCGTTGCCAGCAGCGGCTGTTCGCTGCTCGGGCTGTGGCTATTCGACGTCCTTGGCCGCGAGCACCTGACGCTGGCGATCTCGCTCCTGCTGCCGGCACTCCTCGGTAACCTCGCCGGCCAGCTGCTGCATCGCTACTGGCAGCCGTTGCCGATGCGTATGGTGGTTGGAGTGATCCTCATCCTGACCTCGACCGCCATGCTATGGCGAAGCTTGGTGCGGTTGGGTGGCGCGTAGAGCTTGGCCGAACAAGTTCGGCCCTACAAAGGCGCAATGCGGCCGTAGGGCCGAATTTATTCGGCCGTGAACGTATGCGGGTATCAAGCGGGTGATCGCACCGATTATTGGTCCCGGTCGATAAGAACGGCGACCAGGCCTGGCGGGTCGGCATCACCTCAAGGCAGTTGATGTTGATGTGGTCCGGCAGGGTGGCGACGTAGAGATCTGCATCCTGACCTCGACCGCCATGCTATGGCGAAGCTTGGTGCGGTTGGGTGGCGCGTAGAGCTTGGCCGAACAAGTCCGGCCCTACAAATGCGCAATGCGGCCGTAGGGCCGAATTTATTCGGCCGTAAGCGTTGGAGAGGTACCAGGCGGATAATCGCGCCGATTATTGGTCCCGGTCGATGTTAAATGGCGACCAGGCCTGGCGGGTCGGCATCACTTCCAGGCGGTTGATATTGATGTGGTCCGGCAGGGTGGCGACGTAGTAGATCTGCTCGGCGATGTCTTCGGCGGTCAGCGGGGTGGTGCCGCGGTAGAGCTTGTCGGACGCTTCCTGGTTGCCCTTGGTGCGAACCAGGGTGAACTCTGTTTCGGCCATGCCCGGGGCAATGTCGGTGACCCGCACGCCAGTGCCCAGCAGATCGCAGCGCAGGTTGTAGCTGAACTGCTCGACAAAGGCCTTGGTGGCTCCGTAGACGTGGCCGCCCGGGTAGGGCCAGTGGCCGGCCACCGAACCGATGCTGACGATGCTAGAGCCCTTGCCGGTTTCGATCAGGCGCGGCAGCAGCGCATGGGTGACGTTGACCAGGCCGGTGACGTTGGTGTCGATCATGGTGTGCCAGTCTTCCAGCGCGACCTTCTGCGCAGGCTCCGGCGCCAGCGCCAGGCCGGCGTTGTTGACCAGCGTCTTGACCTCGCGGAAACCTTCCGGCAGCTCGGCCACGGCCTGCTTCACCGCCTCGGCATCGCGTACGTCCAGCGCGGCGATGTGTACCGGGACCTTGGTCGACAGTTCTTCCTTCAGCGCCTCGAGTCGCTCCAGGCGGCGGCCGGTCAGTACCAGCGCCCAGCCGGCCTCGGCGAAGCGGCGGGCGGTGGCGCGGCCGAAGCCGGATGTTGCGCCCGTGATGAATACCACGTTGTTCATGCAGGGACCTCTTGTCTGTTCGATAAACGGGCCGAAAACACGGCCGACCCGTGGAGCTTACCTGCGCCAAGCCGGCGAGGGCAGGTGCCAGTTGCCCTGGGCGGGTGGGTCAGCCGATGCAGCCGCGACTGGAGCCGGCTGCGTCTGAGTCGTCCGAGCGGATTTATGGGTTCGCTAGAGATCTGGAGGTCGAGCGGCCGAATAAATTCGGCCCTACGGGTACGCGTCGGCGGTTGGTCCGTAGGGCCGAACTTGTTCGGCCGAATGGATCGGCCCTACGGGAGCGTCGGCGGTTGGTCCGCAGGGCCGAACTTGTTCGGCCGATAAGACGGATACGGCGGGCGGAGCGGGGGCAAGGTGGCGCCGTGACTCCAGACAGGTCCGGGCCCTGTAGTCGCGCCGTGATGATGCCCGGCGGGTACAGCAGCCGAATAAATTCGGCCCTACGGGTGCGCGTCGCCAGTTGGTCCGTAGGGCCGAACTTGTTCGGCCGGGTCGACGGCCTGGTGCGATCAGCAGTCCGGCTCCTCCAGCCAGTTGATGCAGCGCAGCATGGTGGATTTTCCCGAGCCGGACGAGCCCAGCACGCTGACTACCTCGCCCTTGTTCACCGTCAGCTCGATGTCGCGCAGAACCTCCACGCCATCGAAGCTCTTGGACAGGCGCTCGATGCGCACGGCCGGTACGTCAGACATGTTCGAACCCTCGTTTGGCGCCGAACCGGCCCGCCCACTTGAGCGCCAGTTCCAGGCAGATGCTGATCAGCCAGTAGAGCGCGATGACCACCACGAACGCCTCCATCGGAATGAAGTAGGTGGCCTGCACCGAGTTGGCCGCGGCGGTCAGTTCCCGCACGGTGATGATGGTGAGAAAGGCGGTGTCCTTGAGCGCCAGGATCAGCAGGTTGCCCATCAGCGGGCGGGTCTTGATCACCAGCTGCGGCAGCACGATGCGGCGGTACAGGGTGAATGCAGTGAAGCCGTGCGCCTTGGCCGCCTCGACCTGGCCTTCCGGCAGCACCAGTCGGGCGCCGCGCAGCACTTCGCCGAAATAGGCGGCGTAGTAGACGATCAGCGCGATCAGGCCGGCAGTCCAGGCATCGAGCCGCAGTCCGAGGCTCGGCAGGCCGTAGTAGAGCAGGTACGCCAGAATCAGGAAGGGCAGCATGCGCATGCAGTCGATGAAGCCGCGCAGCGCCCAGGTCGCCGGGTTGCGCCGCTCCAGCCAGTAGGCGAACAAACAGCCCATGGCGAAGGCCACCGTGACCGACAGGCCGAACAGCAGCAGCGTGTTGAGGAAACCGTCGAGAAAGGCCTGACGCGCGTCCCAGATGATGGCCCATTCGCTCATGCCGCTCTCCTCACATGGCCAACCGGTTGGCTTTGCGTTCGGCAATCGCCTGCACGCGGATCAGCACACCGATGATCAGCATGTACAGCACCGCGGCGGCGAGGATCGGCGGTAGCGGCTCGTAGGTCACCGCGGTGATGCGGTTGGTCACCCGGGTCAAATCGACGATACCGATCACCGCGATCGCCGGGCTGCTCTTGATGATGAAGGACATCTCGTTGACCAGACCCGGCAGGCTACTGGTGAACATCTGCGGCAGCATGATGCGGCGGAAGAAAGTGGGCCCGGTCATGCCGCAGGCCAGCGCCGCCTCGCGCTGGTCCCGCGAAAAGCTGAGAAAGGCCGCGCGCCAGACTTCGGCGTTGAACGCGGCGGTGTTGAGGGTCAGGGCGAGAATGGCCGCGGTGTTGCGGTCCAGGCCCATGCCCAGCGTTGGTGCAGTGAGAAAGATGAACAGCACCAG
>DPSI01000066.1:370-4778 GCA_003527165.1 Pseudomonas sp. | reverse complement strand
CAACCGTGCCCTTGCCGGAGCCGCTCGGGCCGTCGATGGTTATGACGGGGATCTGGCTGATCATGAGTTACCCTCCACACCCACTCGCATCCCGGCCCGCTCGGCCAGTGCAAGGAAGTTCGGGAACGAAGTGGCCACGTTGGCGCAATCGTGTATGCGGATTGGCGCACTGGCCCGAAGCGCGGCAACACTAAAGGACATCGCGATCCGATGATCACCATGCGCCCAGACTTCGCCACCGCCAACGGGGCCGCCGCCCTCGATGATAATCCCATCCGGCGTCGGCGTGGCCTTCACGCCCAGCGCCTGCAGACCATCGGCCATCACCTGGATACGATCGGACTCTTTGACCCGCAGCTCTTCGGCGCCACGCAACGTGGTTCTGCCCTCGGCGCACGCAGCAGCCACGAACAGCACCGGGAATTCGTCGATCGCCAGCGGGACGAGGTTCTCGGGAATATCGATGCCCTTGAGCGAAGCAGCGCGGACACGGATATCGGCAACCGGCTCCCCGCCGACCTCCCGGGGATTGGACAGCTCGATGTTGGCGCCCATCAGTTTGAGAATATCGATGATGCCGGTACGCGTCGGGTTAATCCCGACATGCTCGAGCGTAATGTCGGAGCCTGGCGCGATGCTGGCGGCGACCATGAAAAAAGCCGAAGAGGAAATATCGGCAGGCACTTCGATATGAGTCGAACGCAGCGTATGACCGGACTCGACCGTAGCGGTATTGCCTTCTACCTGGACCGGATAGCCGAAGCCTCGCAACATCCGCTCGGTGTGGTCCCGCGTTGGAGCCGGCTCGGTGACCGATGTTTTCTCTGCGGCATACAGGCCAGCCAGGAGCAGACAGGATTTGACCTGGGCACTGGCCATCGGCATCTCATAACGCATGCCGGAAAGCTTCCGGCCTCCGCGAATGGTCAATGGCGGACGACCTTCGGCGGCTGTCTCGATCACTGCGCCCATTTCTCGCAAGGGTTTGGCCACACGATTCATCGGACGCTTGGACAGCGACGCATCCCCAGTAAGCGTGGTGTCGAACGGCTGCGCCGCCAGCAGGCCGGATAGCAGGCGCATCGACGTACCGGAATTGCCGAGATAGATCGGTCCTGGCGGCGGCTTCAAGCCGTGCAGGCCGACGCCATGAACCGTAACGCGCCCCTGATTCGGCCCCTCGATGACCACGCCCATATCACGGAATGCCTGAATGGTTGCAAGGGCATCTTCACCTTCGAGAAAACCCTCCACCTCGGTGATGCCTTCAGCAAGCGAACCCAGCATGATCGAACGATGGGAAATGGATTTGTCGCCCGGCACACGCAGTTGGCCGCTGAGGCTGCCGCCAGGGTTGGCGAGGAAGATCAGATCTTTGGAATGCATAACGTCCACATAGGCTCTGCGAGCCAGTATTTTGCTGAAATGTTCCCGGGCAGCCTTGGCGCGCGTGAACACGCCCAACAGCGTATGCCCGTCTCCTTCATCGACCGCGGCGCGTAGCGCGTCAAGGTCGGCACGAAAATCGTCCAAGGTATGCAGCACCGCCTCGCGATTGGCGAGAAAGATGTCATGCCACATCACCGGATCACTACCCGCTATACGGGTGAAGTCGCGAAATCCACCCGCCGCGTAGCGGAATATTTCGAGATTCTCGTTGCGTTTTGCCAGCGAATCCACCAAGCCAAACGCCAACAGGTGCGGCAGATGGCTGGTAGCCGCCAGTACCTCATCATGATGCCGAACCTCCATGTGCTCGACATCAGCCCCCAACGCGCGCCACAACCCGTCGACAAGCGCCAGCGCCGCTGGATCGGTTTCTTTCAATGGTGTCAGGATCACCTTGTGCCGCCGGAAAAGCGTGCTTTGGGCAGCCGTCACGCCACTCTGTTCCGAGCCGGCTATCGGATGACCCGGCACGAAACGCGGCGGCATCCTACCGAACAGCTCGCGGGCACAGCGCACCACGTTTCCTTTGGCGCTACCAACATCGGTCAGCACCGCGCTGCCGAGATCGAGCGCCGCGAGTTCCGTCAACAGGTGCTCCATCGCGAGGATCGGAACGGCCAGCTGAATGACGTCCGCGCCCTGACAAGCTTCTGCAAGACTGGCTGAGCAGCGATCCACCACACCGAGTTCGACGGCAAGCGCCCGAGAACGGGGATCAAGATCGAAGCCGACCACCTCACCACAGAGTCCGCCTTCACGCAGCCCCTTGGCGAAGGAGCCCCCGATCAGGCCCAGACCGACAACGACCAGACGACGCACCATTGGAACATCGGCGAGTGGCTCGGCGTTTCGGCTCAACGCCCGAGCGCCTTGCAAAGGACATCCAGAAAGCGAGCATTCTCCGCTTCGGTGCCGATAGAAACCCGCAGAAAGGTCGGCATTCCATAGCCTGCGACCGGCCGAACGATAACACCATCGCGTAGCAGCGCCTGGTTTACCGGCGCCGCATCACGGCCGAAATCGACCGCGATGAAGTTGCCTCGTGAGGGTATCCAGTCCAGCCCCAGCGCGCTGAAGCCAGCCTCAAGCTGAAGCATACCGGCGGCGTTGCAAGCCCGGCTTTCGGCCAGATAGCGATCATCATCAAGCGCTGCGCAAGCTGCCGCGAGCGCCAGGCTGTTGACATTGAACGGCTGGCGCACGCGATTCAACACGTCGGCAATGCTCTCCGAACAGATCGCATAGCCCACACGTAGCGCAGCCAGCCCATAGGCCTTGGAGAATGTCCGCGAAACCAGCAAATTGGGATGCGAGGCCAAAAACGTCATGCCATCCGGCAGTTCATTGGCCGAGGCATATTCAATATAGGCCTCGTCCAACACGACCAGAACATGTTCAGGAACACTGCTGAGAAAGCAGCCCAGCGCATCGGCGCCAAACCAGGTGCCGGTGGGATTGTTGGGGTTGGCGATGAAGACGACACGGGTGTTTTCATCGATAGCCGCCAGCATGGCCTCCAGATCATGGCCCCACTGCCGGGCTGGAACAGTCTTGGCTTGCGCACCCACGGCCTGAGTCGCGATAGGGTAAACCGCGAACGCGTGCTCGCTGAAGACCGCGTTGAGCCCGGGCGCGAGGTAGGCCCGCGCGACCAACTCGAGAATATCGTTGGAACCGTTGCCGAGCGTCACCTGCCCAATGTCGACGCCATACCGCTCAGCCAGTTTCTGCTTCAGCACGAAGCCGTTGCCATCAGGATAGCGGGTCAGCTCGTCGAGCTGCGCCTTGATCGCCTCGATGACCTTAGGGCTGGGACCCAGGGGATTTTCGTTACTGGCCAGTTTGACGATCGTAGCGGGATCGAGATCGAGCTCCCGGGCCAGTTCGTCCACCGGCTTGCCCGGCACATAAGGCGACAGCTTTTGCACGCCTGGCTGAGCCAGGGTGAGGAAATCACAGGACATATTCAGCTCCGCTGAAGTTGAAAGTCGAAGTTCGAAGCCCGAAGCAATCCGCATTGCTCCAGGCTCCCTGGCTTCCGGCTTTCAGCTGCTTTTTTAGAGTACCGCTTTCGGATAAGACCCCAGGACTTTCAATGCCACCGCTTCACGTCCGATCTTCTCCAGCACATCCTTGATCAGTGGTTCCTGGTAATGGCCGATGCAGTCGATGAAAAATACATAGGTCCATTTGCCGCTGCGCGAGGGGCGGGTTTCGATGCGTGTGAGATCGATGCCATTGGAGTGGAATGGCATTAGCAGCTCATGCAGCGCACCCGGCTTGTTGCGCATGGAGACGATGATGGATGTCTTGTCATCGCCAGTGGGCGGCACTTCTTGGTTCCCGATGATAAGAAAGCGCGTCGAGTTGTCCGGACGATCCTCGATCTTCTCGGCAATCTTGCTCAGGCCGTAAAGCTGAGCGGCCATATCGCCTGCGATCGCAGCGGAATTCCACTCGCTCTTGACGCGCTTGGCGGCATCAGCATTGCTGGACACCGCAACTCGTTCGACGCTCGGGTAATGCGCGTCCAACCACTTGCGGCACTGCGCCAGTGACTGCGCGTGCGAATAGATACGGGTGATGCGGTCGGTTTTGGTGGTCTCGCCGACCAGCAGGTGGTGATGGATCCGCAACTCGACTTCGCCGCAGATGACGATGTCATGTTCGAGGAAACTGTCCAGCGTGTGGTTGACCGCACCTTCGGTGGAATTTTCCACCGGCACCACACCGAAATTGACGGCGCCGGCCACCACTTCGCGAAAGACTTCGTCGATCGCCGCCATCGGCTTACTGATCACCGCCTGGCCGAAATGCTTCAGTGCCGCCGCCTGGGAGAATGTGCCTTCAGGGCCGAGATAAGCGACCCGCAGCGGTTGTTCCAAGGCCAGGCAGGACGACATGATTTCGCGGAAAAGGCGCGCCATCTCCTCGTTATCAAGCGGACCCTTGTTCAGCT
>DPSI01000066.1:0-209 GCA_003527165.1 Pseudomonas sp. | reverse complement strand
ATCGGCCAGCGATGCGGTCTTCACCCGAGCCACGTCCTGCGCGCAACGGGCACGTTCGCTGATCAGCTCGAGGATTTTCTCGTCGAGACTGTCGATGCGCACGCGCAGTGCCTTCAGCCGGTCGACATCGCTCATCAGCCGTGCTCCTTCTCGAACTCGCGCATATAGGCCACCAAGGCCTCGACAGCGTCCAGACCGACCGCGTTGAA
>DPSI01000076.1 GCA_003527165.1 Pseudomonas sp. | reverse complement strand
GATCAGCGAGATGGCCGAGGTCAGCGCCGCGATCTATACCATGGCGAAGAACAGGGTGCCGAACAGTGTGCCGAACTGCATCTGCTGGAACGCAAGCGGCAGGCTCATGAAGATCAGGCCGGGGCCGGCGGACGGGTCCATGCCGTTGGCGAAGATGATCGGGAAGATCGCCAGGCCCGCCAGCAGCGCTACGCAGGTATCGGCGATGGCGACCATGAAGGTGGTGCGGGTAATGGACTGGCCATCGGGGATATAGGAGCCGTAGGTGAGGATCGCCCCGGAGGCCAGGCTGAGGGTAAAGAAGGCGTGGCCGAGCGCGGCCAGCAGCGCTTCACCGGTGAGCTTGGAGGTGTGGAAGCTGAACAGGAAGGCGAAGCCCTCGTCGAAGCCGCCACTGGTCACGGCATAGCCGACCAGGATCAGCAGCATCACCGCCAGGCCCGGCATCATCCAGCGCACCGCGCTTTCGATGCCCTGCTGCACGCCCTTGGCGACGATCCATAGGGTCAGCAGCGCCACCAGCACACTCCAGCCACCCAGCTGCCAGGGGTTGGCGTTGTGCGCCTCGAACACCTGGGCCAGGCCCTCGACGGAACTGGCCGCGAGCGAGCCGTCGAGCATCTTGACGGTGTAGGCGAACGCCCAGCCGGCCACCACCACGTAGAAGCAAAGGATCAGGAAGCCGGCCGCCATGGCCATACCGCCGACGCCCTTCCACAGGGTGCTGCTGCCGTTTTCACGCACGGCCCGGCCGATGGCATCGATGGGGCTGCCACGGCCCCGGCGACCGATGGCGATCTCGGTCATCATCACTGGGATGCCGATGGCCAGGATGCACGCCAGGTACATCAGCACGAAGGCGCCGCCGCCGTACTGCCCGGTGATATAAGGGAATTTCCAAATATTACCGAGGCCGACTGCGGAACCGGTCGCGGCGAGGATGAAGCCCCAGCGGGAGAGCCAAAGGTTCTTGGGTGTTTCACGGGTCATGCGTCACCTGTTTGTTGTTATCTGTGACGAAAATCGAACCCGTCGCGCTTGTGACGCGACGGAGTGGCAAGGCGGATCAACCTTTATTGAGCGTCTGGCTGCACCTCCGGAGCGGCATTGGTGAATGCTTCGAGGGTTTCGCACTGCTCGGTCATCTGCAAAATGCGAGGGTATGCGCTGAGGTCACAGTTAAAACGGCGCGCATTGTATACCTGTGGAACCAGGCATGCCTCCAGATAACCGGGCCGTCTGCCGAGTGACCGTTTGCCGTCGAACGCAGCCAGTCCCTGCTCGACGCCGGCCAGTCCGGTTGCGATCCAGTGCTGGATCCACTGCCGCTTCGCCTCGTCCTCGACGCCCAGCGTGCCGCTGAGGTACTGCAGCACCCGAAGATTGTTCAGCGGATGGAGGTCGCAGGCGATGTGCAACGCCAGCGACCGCACCCGCGCTCGATCGGCCGGATCATCCGGCAGCAACGCCGGGATCGGGAAGACTTCCTCCAGGTATTCGAGTATCGCCAGCGACTGGCTGATGCGCTCGTTGCCGTCGACCAGCAGCGGCACCAGTGCCTGCGGGTTGAGCGCCTTGTAGTCGGCCGAATGCTGCTCGCCGCCATCCTTGACCAAATGCACGGGCAGGTTCTCGAATGCGAGCCCTTTCAGGTTCAGCGCGATGCGCACCCGGTAGGCGGCGCTGGAGCGCCAGTAGCCGTAGAGCTTGAGTGTTGGTGACACGCTTGATGAATTAGCCGTTGTCGTTTGATTGTTATTCATGGATATCCCTGAGTTACAACGCAGCCAAAGCCTGTGCGGAATCAACGTAGGGTGGGTTAGCGATGCATGTGCCTCGGCGCAAATGCCCTCACGGAGCTGATGCGTCGCGTAACCCACCCAGCGATGTATCGGCCCGTCCCTTTTCAATGGGTTACGCAGCGGCTGGCCGCAATGCGGTCCGTTAACGCGGATTCACGCTGTTCCACTCATCCTACGCTCGCGTTCCGACCGTTCTTTATTCGCCGCCAATCACCCCGCGGCGAACCTGATCTTCCTCGATCGACTCGAACAACGCCTTGAAGTTGCCCTCGCCAAAACCCTGATTGCCCTTGCGCTGGATGATTTCGAAGAAGATCGGGCCGATCACCGTATTGGTGAAAATCTGCAGAAGGATGCCATCGTCGCCAGGCGCGCCATCGATCAGCAGGTTCAGCTCGCGCAGTACCTCGGTGGGTTCGCCGTGCCCCGCGACACGGGCGTCGACCTTCTCGTAGTAGGTGTCCGGCGTGCGCATGAAATCCACACCGTTGGTGCGCAGCTGACGCACCGTGGCGTAGATGTCGTCGGTGGACAGGGCGATGTGCTGGATGCCCTCGCCGTGGTACTCGCGGATGAATTCCTCGATCTGCGACTTGTCGTCGGCCGACTCGTTGATCGGGATGCGGATCTTGCCGCAGGGCGCAGTCATCGCGCGGGAAAACAGACCAGTGAGCTTGCCTTCGATATCGAAGTAGCGAATCTCGCGAAAGTTGGCGATGCGCTCGTAGAACCCGGACCAGACGTCCATCTGCCCACGCATGACGTTGTGGGTCAGGTGATCGATGCACATCAGGCCGACCGCGTTGTCGTTCGGCGTGCGGCCCTCGATGAACTCGAAATCCACGTCGTAGATCGATTTGTCGCCGTAGCGATCGACCAGATACAGCAAGGAGCCGCCGATGCCCTCGACGCAGGGAATGTTCAGCTCGCCGAAATTGGCATGGCTGCCCACCAGCTTGGCGCCCTGGGATTCGACGTAGGCGGCGGCCTGGGCGGCGTTCTTCACCCGGAACGCCATGGCGCAGGCACTCGGCCCGTGCTGCTCGGCGAAGGCATGAACATGCCCGGTGGGGCTGCCGTTGAGCACGATGTTGATGTCGTGCTGCTGGAACAGCCAGACTTCCTTGGAACGGTGCTTGGCCGTCTCGGTGAAGCCCATCTGGTTCAACAGCTGACGCAGCTGCTCGATACCCTCGACGTTCGGCGCGGTGAATTCGACGAATTCGAAGCCGTCCGTACCGATAGGGTTGTGCTGTTCGATCTTGGTCACGGCGTTCATTTTCGCCTCCTGATTCTTATTTTGGTGCCGCTGCACGGTTTGGCTGCGCCCATCACAAACCAGCGTGATGAGTCGCACAAGCCCGCCGAACACGCCAGCAACAGCGCCATGCCCAGCCCCATGGCAGCATTTCTTTACAGCTCACGCGAACGCCCGCACATCGCCCTCGCGCCGGCTAAACCGTAACGAAAATCTGACAGCCAGGTGCGACGACCTGTCGCGTCAGGACGTTCCATCTATCAGATCGGTGCGCTGAGTGGGCTGAAGCACACGAGGTCAGGAAAGCGGAACGCCACTGCCCTATGCGCCTAGATCAACCCACTCAGATTGAGAAACACCAGCACGATGGCCAACGGCGTGCCGAACCGCAGCAGCAGCCACCAAGTGCGGAACAGACCAGCCTGGCGAATGCCGATGGCGTCACGCACTAGCTTCTCCTGCAGCACCCAGCCGGTGAACAGCACCGTGGCGAGCCCGCCCAGTGGCATGAGCCAGTTGGTTGTCAGGTAGTCGAGGCTGTCGAAGAAGGTCTTGCCGAGCAGCCGGTAATCGGACCAGTGATTGAACGAGAACACGCTACCCAAGCTCAGTAGCCACAGCAGCGCGCCGCTGGTCAGCACGGCTTTCAGGCGGGTCATGCCGAAGCGCTCCGTCATCCAGGCGATGCTCGGCTCGCTCAATGAA
>DPSI01000254.1 GCA_003527165.1 Pseudomonas sp. | reverse complement strand
CTGCCACTGGAAGCCGCTGTCCGAGAATACCGTCAACAAGTCGTTGCGACGCATGGGCTATGACACCAAGGCGGACATTTGCGGGCACGGCTTTCGCACGATGGCCTGTTCCGCGCTGGTGGAATCGGGCCTATGGAGTCGAGACGCTGTAGAGCGGCAGATGAGCCACCAAGAGCGCAACGGGGTGCGTGCCGCTTACATCCACAAGGCGGAACACCTTGATGAGCGCAGGCTGATGATGGGCTGGTGGGCGGATTACCTTGATGCCAATCGGGAAGGTCACGTCACGCCGTATGAGTTTGCGCACCGAGGTATCAACGCCCCGAACATAGTGGAGCTGCGCGCATGAGGCGGTTGTCATTATGGCTGGTGTGAATTGGCTGAAGAAAGGTCGCCATTGGTCAAGGCTGGTATCACGAGCAAGAACCCCCAGCGAAGTGAACGCGAGGTTGATCCGCATTATCTGGCAGTTGCCTGATAAAAAAATTAAGAATGACGGTCCTTTAGGTGATCGAACGAGCCTTGATGATCGAAGGAAGCGCCTGCACCAGTTGCAAGGCATGCGGTTGCGGCTGCTAACTGCTGTAGCCATTGCTCGCCACGATCAGCAGGAAGCTGCGCGCCGGCAAGTTGCTAAAGAGGACTGCAAGCGCCAGTTAAAAGCCATGCTAAAGCTGGACGATGATGGGCTAGCCAAGGCAATCGATGACTGCGATACCAGAACCCGCGCGGCGATAGAAGCAGCCAAGAACGCTATATCGCGCACACCGGAAGCCAAGTGGATACCATGCAATGATCCGTATGAACCGTCAGGAATGCAGGTATTGGCACCTGAGACTTTCCGGCGCGCAGTCGAGATTGCCCTTTCTAACGCTCTGTCTTCAACAGATCAGCCAGGCAGACCAGTAAAGAACCACCAACATGATCTTGCGCGTGCCTGCCATGAGTATTGGTCCGCATGCCGACCGAAGGGTGTGCCAGGTCGAGTAGCGTTCACACGAGCAGTTTTCGCAGCCGCCAACTGGCGTAACGACAAAGGGCTGCCCAGCAGTGAGCCCGAAGACTTAAAGAACATGGAGCGCTTACTGCGTATAGCTTCGCGCGAGCATGAGGAACGTAGCGCGAATTGGGAGCAGCTTCGACGCGCGTACATTGAACAGGTCGAATTAAATAGGGTGACCGTATCGGATGCGTGTAGAGAATGGGCCTCCTCACCAACGAGGAAGCAATCAAATGCGCCCGAGTCATTCTGCAATCGACAAATCACTGATCCCACAGCCAGAGCTATGCAAGGCCATCGGCCAGACCCGTAGCGGCCTCGACAAGCTGCGCAAGAAAGACCCGACCTTTCCTAAACCGATCAAGTTCGGCGACACCCGTCAGGCTGCCGCGTATTACGTCATTGCGGAGGTAAACGCCTGGCTGGCCAGCAAAATCGAAGCGAGGGATGCCGCATGAGCACGCAGGTAATTCCACTCGACTACCAAGGCCAGCAGGTGCGCTTCGACTTGGCGGGCTGGATCAATGCAACTCAGGCGGCAGAACGCTTCGGAAAACTGCCAAACGATTGGTTACGGCTCCCCGATACGGTCGCGTACCTTGAAGCCATCGAGCGTACATACGGGAAAATCCCGCATGTAAAAACCAGTCGAGCGCGAGTGGATCGAGGCGGCGGAACATGGCTACATCCGAGGCTTGCCGTCGCCTTTGCCCGCTGGTTGTCTCCAGACTTTGCCGTCTGGTGTGACAGCCAGATTGACGGCCTGATGAAAGCCGAACCGGCGATTGTTCGGCAGTTGAAGCAGGCATGCCAAGCACTGAAAGACCTACAAGAAGGCGCGAGCAAGGGCGGCGCAAGCCTAGCGCACTGGCGCTGGGGTAAGCCCGCCCTCGAACAGAGCGCCGCGTATTGGCGTGGTCGGCTACAGCTGACTCTGTGGCCGGAGGGCGCCGTATGACGTTCTCCCATTTGCTCCCTATCGCTGCCAAGCGCTCGCAGTCACCCATACAAACCACGCGCAAGCCGTCCACCCATGCCGCAGCCTGGAAGTCCCGCGCCTTCGCCGCTCTGCGCGCTGAGTCCATGATTCGCGCCCGCCCCCTGGAAGCAGGAGGTGCGCAATGAAACCGGCCAAGACCACCGAAGGGTTTACCTTTCACCGGACCGCCAGCATCACGCCGGACCATCTGTTTGCCGTCGCTTCTGACGTGGCGGCAGTTGACGCCTTAAGCGGCGCCTCTGATCTGCTGGCTATGGTTGATGACGCATTGCTTTCAGCTGTCCTTGATGACACGCCCATTCAAAGTAACACCGCGAAGATGGCGCATTACGCGCTCGAAAGCGCCAGAGCAGTGCTTGATGCCGTAATCGACGGCATGGAGCGCGAGCGACCAAGACGCAGCGGCATACGCCACCAGCGGCACCGCACCAGCACGCCAGAGGCCTAACCCATGACGATTTTTCAACGCTGCCGGAAGGTAGTGGCGGGTTCGTTCGGCCTGGAGAAAGCTAAACTGCCTGCCCGCCACCAAACGAGCGAACGGCTCGACCTGCTGCTGGCTCCCGCATCGAATGGGTCACGTGCCAGCAGTGCTGGTGCCGTGCTGGCAAGCCTGCTGAGCATGGGGCGGCGTCGCCATGACTGACCCTGTGATTCTGTTTCGCGAAGCAATGGCTGCGACGTTCGGTCTGCTGGACTTCCTGCCGACCCCGGACGGAGAGATTCACCGCTTCCATGTTCCCGGCGACCGAGCCGGTAGCCGCAACGGCTGGTACGCCCTTCACTTGGACGGCCTGCCAGTGGGGGTCTTCGGTAGCTGGAAGCTGGACCATTCGACCCTCTGGAGCAGCCGGCAGGCCATCGATTACCGCGAGGATGAGCAGCTGCGCCAGCGTGTGGAGCAGATCAAGCGCAAGCGCGAGGCCGAGCGGATCAAGCGCCAGCAGGAGGCCGCTGCCGACGCCCGACTGCTTTGGTTCGAGGCTGGGCCAGCTGATGCCGATCATCCCTACCTAGCCCGCAAGGGCTGCAAGCCGCACAGCCTTCGCCAGTTAGGTGCCGTGCTGCTGGTGCCGCTGTACGTCGGTCGCCAGTTGGTGAACCTGCAACGCATCTACCCGGACGGGGCCAAGCGATTCATGCCTGGCGGACGAGTAAAGGGCTGCTATTCAGCCCTGGGGCAGTTGGAGGAAAGGCAGCGCATCTACGTTTGCGAGGGCTGGGCGACCGGCGCGACGATCCACGAACACACGGGTGCCGCAGCGGCTTGTGCGATGAACGCCGGCAACCTGCTGGAAGTTGGCAATTACCTACGTCTGACCTATCCGAACAACCCGCTGATCGTGGCCGGAGACGATGACCGCCAGACCGATGGCAATCCTGGCCGCACTGCTGCCGAGCGAGCCGCGATTGAGCTGGGCTGTGACGTGGTGTTCCCGCCGTGGAGTGGAGCCGAGCCGCAGGGTTTGTCGGACTTCAACGACCTGCGCCAGTGGCGGGAGGCGAACCTTTGAACAACATCGTCGAGCTGATCCCCGAGTCGGGCGCAGCATCGCTCAAGCGCCCTTGCTTCCGGGTCTACGACTGCGCCAGCACCGTTGACGGCAAGAAGCTGAAGGCCGGTGTCTGGCATCACCGCAACAAGCGCGACGCCGATGGCAGCCTGACGCCCGTGGATGAGTGGCTGTGCGGCCCACTGCACGTAGAAGCAGTGACGCGCAGCGAGTCGAAAAAAGCTGACTACGGGCGCCTGCTGCGCTTTCGCAACTTGGACGATTGTTGGCTGACCTGGGCAATGCCAGGCGACCTGCTGGCCGGGCATCCGGCTGACATTCTCCGGGTGCTGTTCGGCATGGGTCTGAAGATCGCCCACCGCCAGCGCGCCCGCGTGGTGGAGTACATTGCCGAGCAGAGTCCACAGCGCCGCGTTACTGCCGCTACTTCGACTGGCTGGCACGGCCCGGAGCTGTTTATCACGCCTATCGAGAACATCGGCACTGGGGACGCCATCCATCAATCTGAGACAACTGCCGACGGCGACTA
>DPSI01000255.1 GCA_003527165.1 Pseudomonas sp. | reverse complement strand
TCGACGACCGGATCGAGCAGGGTGATGCCGCCGACCAGCGTCAGCGCCGGGGTAACCTTGCCGGTCACGCTGAATTCCACCCCCTTGTTGTTCTGCATGCCGTCCTGGACGAAGACGTTGGCGGCGTTGGTGTAGGTGTTGGGCTTGTCGATTTCGAACAGCGCGACGGTGAACAGGGCGCCGCCGAGCTCGGCTTTCGCGCCGATCTCGTATTGCTCGCTGACGATCGGCGCCAGCGCCTGGCCGGCGTTGTTCGTGCCGCTCGGCGCCACGCCGCCGGTCTGCAGGCCCTCGATGTAGGTCGCGTAGGTGGTCAGCCATTCCACCGGCTTGTAGACGAGCGAGACGTTGGGCGAGGTTCTAGTCTCGCTGTAGTTCTCGATGGCCGGGGCGCTGCCGAACGCCTCGACCCAGACGAAGTTGTCGCTGAAGGTCTTGATGCGCGAGTGGGTCACACCGAGGATCGTCGACCACTGCTCATTGAAGGTGATGACATCGCCGATCAGCACGCTGTCAGACTGGGTGCGGCTGGCCAGATGGTAGTCGTCATCGCCCAGGTCGTAATCCGGCTTGGCCACCTGCGGCCGCTCGCTGAAGGGCACTTCGGGCGTGACCGACACATATTGCGGACCCGGGAAGGGGATGTAATCGGAGTTGTAGCGAACCCGGGCAATGTTGCCCTGGTAACCGAAGGTCATCGCGTGGCCGATGCCGGCGGTGTCGAAAACCGCATCGAGGAACAGATTGCCTGAGGTCTCTTCGTTCTCTACCGGCGCGAATGCATAGAGCGGCTGGACGTACACGCCGGCCGAATTCACGGTTGGCCCCGTATAGGCGTATTCGGAGGTGTACTGGCTGTAGCCCAGTGCGCCGCGCAGGCTGAACACATCGTTCAGGCGCCATTGGAAGCGGCTGCCAACGCGGTCGTGGCGGCTGTCGTTGTAGGCCCAGCGCTGGCTATAGAGCTCGTCATTCTTCAGGTCGTCGGCGTCGGGCCGAAACGCCTGGTTGTCGAAGTACCAGTAGCTGGTCAGGCCGCGCGTCTCGCTCTGCTTGTGCGAGGCGTCGAACTGGATGAGCAGGTCGTCGCTGATGTTCCAGTCCAGCGCGACGCTGGCCATGTGGCGGCGTTCGACCTGGCCATCGATGGCGGTTTCACCATCCTGGGCGAGCAGGTTGACGCGGTAGGCGAAGCGACCTTCGCTGTCGATCGGCCCGCCGAAGTCGCCGTGCAGGTACTGGTTCTCGCCGCCCGGAGTGCCGTAGGTCACGCTGTTGTAGCGCTCGGCAGTGGGGCGCTTGAGCACATAATTGACCAGTCCGCCGGGGCTGGCCGGACCATAGAGAAAGCCGGACAGGCCGCTGAGGATTTCCAGCCGCTCCATTTCCTCTATGAAGTTGCCGCCGTCGTAGCCGTTGCTGAAGCGCAGGCCGTCATTGGCGATGCTCAGGTTGCCGACGCCGCTGAAGCCGCGAATGGCCACCGCGCTGGCGTAGCCGGCACTGGTCGGGGAGGTGAACTGCGTGGTCGGGCTGAGCTTGAAGATGTCGTCGCTGGAGGTGGCCTGGATGTTGTCCATCAGCTCCGAGGAAATCACCGTCACCGAATAGGGTGCATCCTGGAGCGCCATCCCTCCCAGCGCGCCGACGTTTCGCACGGCGCTGGCGCGATAACCGCTTTCTTCGCCGCCGTCGGCCAGCGCTTCGGTTGCCGTCACGGTGACATCCGGCAGTGCCATTGCATCGGTCGCGGCAGGATGAAGACTGTAGCTACCCGACGCACTCTGGCGCAGCTCCAGCCCGGTGCCCCGCAGGGATTCTTGCAGCGCGCCCTGGCTATCGAAGCGGCCTTGCACCGGCTCGGCCACGCGGTCGCGGGTCAATGCCGGATCGATGCTCAGCACCAGCCCGGCCTCTGCGGCAATACGGTTGAGGGTGGTGGCGAGGGGCGCGGCTGGGAGCGAATAGTCGCGAGGTTCGTCGCTGGCAGACTGCGCCAGCAGCGGCAGAGGTGCGAACGCAATGGCAACGGCCAGCAGGCTGGGGCGAAACAGTGGAGTCAGTGACGGCATTGTGAATTGCTCCTAAATAGGAATGTATCTCAGTCATTCACCAAGCCGAAGCAAAACGAAAAAGTGATAGGGTTAAAAGATAATATTTTCGATCGGGCATCCACCGCCTGGGTGATGGATGCCGTCGGTTACTGGCTGGCCGCGGCGACCGGCTCGGCCGGAACCACTTTTACCCACCAGTCGGTGTGACGCTCGATTCGTACCGGAAGGCTGAACGGCAGAGCCGCCAGGGCCCGGTCGGTGTCATATAGCGGAAAGCTGCCGCTGATGCGCAGGGGTTCGAGGTTCGGATCGAGGCCGAGATAACCGTGGCGGTATTCGCTCAGTTTCTTCAGCAATTCACTCAGCGGTAGGTCATCGACGACCAGCATCCCGTGGCTCCAGGCATCTGCCGCGGTGGGCGCTGCCGAACTGTATCCGAAGCGGTTGCGATGCATCAGCACTTGTTCGCCGGCGCCTATGGTACGGCCCGTTTGCCCATCGCCTGGATGCGCGGCGACTGCTGAGCGCAAGACGATTAGTCGAGTGGCGTCGCCTTCACGGCGCACGATAAAGCGCGTGCCCAGCGCGCGCAGGTCACCCTGGGCGGTTTCCACGATGAACGGTCGCGGGTCGCTTCCCGGCGCCGTTTCTATCAGCACTTCTCCCTGATGCAGAAACAGCACTCGGCGCCGCTCGTCGAAGCGAATATCCAGTGCGCTGCGGCTGTTCAGCTGGATACGGCTGTCGTCATCCAGCGTAAGGCTGCGCTGCTCGCCCGCGCCGGTGCTGGCGTCCGCGAGCCAGGCCGGCAGCGGTCGCGCCTGGAGCGCAAGGCCGATACCGAGCGAGCCGAGCAGGGCCAATCCCAGAATGGTGCGGCTGACGGCATGCCGTCGTTTGGCCGAAGTGTTGAACTGCAAGACGCGCCGCGCGCTTGGCGAGTCGATCGTTCCCAGCCGCCGATCGATGCCCCCCAATTGCGCCCAGGCCTTGGCGTGCTCGGCGCTTTCGTTCAGCCAGCGCTGGAGTTCGGCGTTGAGCGGGTTGCTCGCCGCGTCGCCCCCCAGGCGCAATTGCCAGGCAATCGCCTCGTCCAGCACGCGGGCCGATACCGGCGTCAGGTCCGGGCTCATGTCGGTTCGCCATAGGCCGCGATGTAGCACTGGCGCAGCGCCTGGGCCAGGTACTGCCGCACGCGCGGGACCGACACGCCGAGGCGTTGGGCGATCTCGGCATGCGTCATGCCATCTAGGCGGTTATAGAAGAATGCCGCGCGGGCATTCGCGGACAGCTGGCCAAGCAGCGCATTTACCTCGCGCAGCGCCTCGATGATCTGCAACTGCTCCTCGGCGCTGGGTTGCGTTTCTTCCGGTTGCCGCGCCAGTTCATCGAGGTAGGCGCGCTCCAGCGCATTGCGTCGAAAATGGTCGATCAACAGGCCGCGGGCAATCGTCGCCAGTAGCGCGCGAGGCTCGCGCACTTCACCCAGGTCATTGCGTTTGAGCAGACGCAGGAAGGCATCATGGCTCAGGTCTTCGGCACGATGCGGGCAGGCCTGATAACGCCGCAGCCAGTTGAGCAGCCAATCACGATGGTCGCGATACAGCGTGCCTACAAAGAGTTGATTGGACGACTCACCCGCCGACAAGACGAACGCTCCGAGATCTGAATGACCAGTAACGAGAACTATTCGCATGATGATCGCAAGTTGCTGCCATTGGTGCAACGACGGATTCAGCCGGGATTTTTTTGCCTAATGCCTGAAACAATAGTTAACGCGTTACATATATTGGGCTTGTTGACGCTGACGCCAATTGGCCAGGCGCTGTTGCAAGGCGGCCACGCTGTCCAGGCCCTGCCGGCGCGCCTTGCTGAAGAGGATCAGTGCCAGCTCGGCGGTCACCAGTGCATCGGCGCTGGCGTGATGACGCTGCAGAACCTGCAGCCCGAAATGGCTACACCACTCGTCCAGGCCATTTTGCCGTGGTCGATTGTTGGGGCAGAGCATCGGCGCGAGTTCGGCCACGTCGATAAAAGGATGGCGCAGCTTGTAGCCGAGCGCTTGTCTCAGCGCGCGGGACAGCATGCGCTGATCGAAACCGGCGTGGAATGCCAGAATCGGGCTGTCACCGACAAATTCCAGAAAATCCAGCAGCGCTTCGGCTGGCTCCTCGCCGGCTTCCAATTCGCTCGGCGCGATGCCGTGAATCAGCACGCTCTCGCTGATTTTCTGCGCCGGCCGCAGCAGCGTCGACTCGAACTGATCGGCCAAGTTGATGGCGCCATTTTCGATCACCACCGCGCCGACGGAGAGGACGATATCCCGACGCATATCCAGGCCACTGGTTTCCAGATCGAGTACTACCATGCGCTGTTCCTGCAACGAGCAGGTGTCCAGCGCCGCGGCGACAGGCAGCCGATCGCGCCGTTGCAGTTGTTCCAGGCCGAGGATGGGGCCGCGTAGTTTGAACCAGGGCATATTCATAATTGATAGCGCAGCGCCAGGCTGCTTTGCAGGCGCTGGGCCTGACGAAAGGATTCGCGCAGGATGCGCCGGTCGAGATGATTGAGGCTATCCGGGTCGAGTCGGTTGGAATACGGCCGCCCCTCGCGTGCCTGCTGTTGGTGCTGCTGCATGCGTGTCTGTTGGATGAAATGGTAGGCCTCTTCATAGGCCGCGCCATCCTTTTCGTCGATGACATTTTTTTCGACCAGCTGGCGCAGTCGATCGAGGGTGTTACAGGTGGCGATGCCGTGCCCCAGCGCGAGCAGGCGCGCTCCATCGACGAACGGCGTCAGGCCTTGCACCTTGAGATCCAGGGTCGCCTTGCCTTCGCCCTTGCGGGTGACCACAAAGTCGCGGAAGCGGCCAACTGGAGGGCGCTGGCGCAAGGCATTTTCGGCCAGCATACGTTGGAATAGACGGTTATCGCCGATCTCCTCGAGCAAGTCGTTGCGCAGTTGCTCGTAACCCTCGCACGGCCCCCAGATGGCCCGCAGATCGAAGTAGATGGTGCTGCTGAGCAAGTTTTCCGGTGTCGATTCTCGGACGAACGAGCTGAAGCGGCGCTGCCACTCCTGTCGCGAGAGGCACAGCTGCGGGTTGCTGGCCATGATGTTGCCCTTGCACAGCGTAAAACCGCAGGTATCCAGGTCACGGTTGATGCGCTCGGCGAGCGGCAGTAGGCGTCCGCGGATATGCGCGGCTTCGGCGGCATCGGCAGCTTCGAACAGGATGCCGTTGTCCTGATCGGTGTGCAGCGTCTGCTCTCTGCGCCCCTCGCTGCCGAAACACAGCCAGGTGAAGGGAATGCCGGGGTCGCCAAGCGCGTCGATGGCCAGCTCGATCACGCGACAGACCGAGTGGTCGTTGAGCAACGTGATGATGTGAGTGATCTGCGTAGAGGAAGCACCGTGCGCCAGCATGTTATCGACCAGTTGCAATATCCGGCTGCGGATGATCACCAGGGTCTCGACGTTGTCGGCGTGGGAGATGGCCTGTGCCAGGTGAACCAGGTCAACGCGCTGCAGGGAGAACAGGTCGCGCTCGGAAATAACGCCGCACAGCAGGCCATTCTCGACGATGCAAACATGCGCGATATGCCGTTCGGTCATGGCTATCGCCGCGTCGAACGCGCTGGCGTCCGGCGGCAAATAGAAAGGGTTTTGCGTCATGAACTGCGAGATCGGTGCGGATAGTTCGGTGAGACCGGTCGCAATCACGCGCCGCAAATCACGCAAGGTGAAAATCCCTTCGGGGTGCAGCTCCTCGTCGGTGATCACGATGCTGCCGACATTGTTTTCGTTCATCAGACCGACCGCTTCGGGAAGCGGCATCGTTGGCAAACAGGAGACCGGATGGTGCAGCGCCAGCTCGCCGATCCGGGTATCCAGCGAGTACTGTGCGCCGAGGTTTTCCACCGCCCGCATCTGTGCCTGCTGGTTGACCTGATCGAGCAGGCTGCTCACCCCGCGCATGGCGAAGTCGCGAAACGCCGCGGATTTGGACACCAGTTTGACGAAGGCCGGCTTGTTCAGCAGAAAGCAGAAGGTGTCTTCCGCGGCGAAATGACCCGTGCGGGTGGCGCGCTCGCCCATCAAGGCCGCCATCGGAAAGCATTCGCCGACGATGACCTCGAATGTGGTCTCGGTACCGCGCTTGCTGGTGTGCGGGCGCTGGCCATGAACGCGACCCTGCTTGACGATATAGAAGTGTTCGACGACGCCGTCGTCGGGCGACACGATGCAGTCGCCCTCACTGTAGAAGCGCAGCTGGCAGTTTTCGACCAAGAAGGCGAGGTGGCCCGGTTCCATCTGGTTGAACGGCGGGAATTTGCGCAGGAACTCCATGGTTCCGTGGATGTTCTGCATGACGGCGGTCTTGCCTGCCTCGGCGAAAGCATCGGCTTTGCTCATGATTGCGTCCATTTTTAGCGGCCAATGGTGGGCTGTGAGTCCGGAAGGGCACATTGGACGTAAGTCTAGTCGCGGGCAGGGCGGGTCGGGCTGACTCGGATCAGCGCATTCGGTGAGGCTGTGGCGACGTCACCGGCGCATAAAAAAGCCGCCCTCGGGGGCGGCTCCTTTCGCTTCGGCGCGAGCGCGTTACAGGCCGTTCTTGGCCTTGAACTCGCGGCGGCGACGGTGCAGGACCGGCTCGGTGTAGCCGTTGGGCTGCTTGGTGCCTTCGAGGACCAGCTCCAGCGCGGCCTGGAAAGCGACGTTGTCGTCGAAATCCGGCGCCAGCGGGCGGTAGGTCGGGTCGCCAGCGTTTTGGCGATCCACCACCGGCGCCATGCGCTTGAGGCTCTCGATCACTTGCTCCTGGGTCACCATACCATGACGCAGCCAGTTGGCCATGTGCTGGCTGGAGATGCGCAGGGTGGCGCGGTCTTCCATCAGCGCGATGTCGTTGATGTCCGGCACTTTCGAGCAGCCGACGCCGGCGTCGATCCAGCGGACCACGTAGCCGAGGATGCCCTGGGCGTTATTGTCCAGCTCGTTGCGCTTCTCGTCCTCGCTCCAGTCGGTATTCGGTGCCAGCGGGATGGTGAGGATGTCGTCGACCGAGGCCTTCTCGCGCTTGGCCAGCTCGGCCTGACGGGCGAACACGTCGACCTTGTGGTAGTGCATGGCATGCAGCGTGGCGGCGGTAGGCGAGGGTACCCAAGCGGTGTTGGCGCCGGCCATGGGGTGGCCGATCTTCTGCTCGAGCATGCTGGCCATCAGGTCGGGCATGGCCCACATGCCCTTGCCGATCTGAGCCTTGCCCTGCAGGCCGCAGGCCAGGCCGACGTCGACGTTGTTGTTCTCGTAGGCACCGATCCACTTCTCGGCCTTCATCGCGGCCTTGCGGACCACCGGGCCGGCTTCCATGGAGGTGTGGATCTCATCGCCGGTACGGTCGAGGAAGCCGGTGTTGATGAACACCACGCGTTCGCGCGCTTCCTTGATACAGGCCTTGAGGTTGACTGTGGTGCGGCGCTCCTCGTCCATGATGCCGACCTTCAGGGTGTTGCGCGGCAGGCCCAGGACGTCTTCGACGCGGCCGAACAGTTCGGTGGCGAAGGCCACTTCTTCCGGGCCATGCATCTTCGGCTTGACGATGTACATCGAGCCGGTGCGGCTGTTGGCGCGGGTGGTGTTGCCCTTGAGGTTGTGCATCGCGGCCAGGCTGGTGAACAGGCCGTCCAGGATGCCTTCGGGCACTTCGTTGCTGTCCTTGTCGAGGATGGCGTCGTTGGTCATCAGGTGGCCAACGTTGCGGATGAACAGCAGGGAGCGACCGTGCAGGGTCAGCTCGCCATTGCCGTCGGCCTGAGTGTAAACCCGGTCCGGGTTCATGGCGCGGGTAATGCGCTTGCCGCCTTTCTCCAGCTCTTCGACCAGGTCACCCTTCATCAGGCCGAGCCAGTTGCGATAGACGATGGTCTTGTCATCGGCATCGACCGCGGCGATCGAGTCTTCGCAGTCCATGATGGTGGTCAGCGCCGATTCCATCAGCACGTCCTTTATACCCGCCGCGTCGGTCTGTCCGATGGGGCTGGACGGGTCGATTTGGATTTCGAAATGGATGCCGTTGTGCTTGAGCAGCACGGCGATCGGTGCGTTGGCGTCGCCCTGGAAGCCACGCAGCTGGGCGGGGTTCTGCAGGCCGGTGATGCTGCCGTCTTTCAGCGAGACGATCAGCTTGCCGCCCTCGACGCGGTAGCCGGTGGCGTCGGCATGAGAACCGGTTTCCAGCGGCGCGGCTTGATCGAGGAAGGCACGGGCGTAGGCGATAACCTTGTTGCCGCGGATTTCGTTGTAGCCGGGGCCCTTGCTCGCACCATCATCTTCGGAGATCGCGTCGGTGCCGTAGAGCGCG
>DPSI01000431.1 GCA_003527165.1 Pseudomonas sp. | reverse complement strand
CGCTTGTAGTGCTTTTCCTGACGATGGCGCTCCCAAAGTCCGTTCGCGCATTGGCCGCAGCGGTTGTGATCACTCAGGCATTCGTAGAGCTGATTGGTTAAGCGGGGCTACCACCAACAGCGTGAAGGAAAGCCGATCAGTGCGGCTTCGTCTCGCTGATGGACTTTGCAGCCCACGTTCTACAATACCCACCATCCGCTAACGGCTAAAGCTGCGTCGCCAGTTTTAGCTGACGCCGCTAGACCCGGATGGCTTAGAGGCATGACGACGCCTTTTTCTGTAACGGGAGCTTCTTTAGCTCTTGAGCGCCAGAATACGCCGAGCGCCGTTTAGAACGATGAATCCCACAACGGTACCGATAATCAGGTCTGGGTAGTTTGACCCAGTCCAAGCGACGAGCGCTCCGGCGACTATAACCCCCATGTTGATGACCACATCATTGGCGGAGAATATCCAGCTCGCTTTCATGTGAGCACCACCTTCCCGGTGTTTGGAAATAAGCAGCAGACAGCCCGTATTGGCGAGCAATGCCAGGAACGCAACGGCGATCATTATCAGCGACTCGGGCTCACTACCGAATACAAAGCGCCTAATCACCTCTACGAGCACGCCGAGTGCCAAAATTAGCTGGAGAACACCAGCAAGGTGTGCAGCACGCACCTGCAGACTGACGCTACGTCCAACTGCATAAAGGGCTAGGCCGTACACTGCCGCGTCAGCGAACATATCGAGCGAATCGGCAATCAGGCCCGTGGACCTGGCGATCAGGCCAGCGGTCATCTCTACCACGAACATGAAGGCGTTGATGCCTAACAGTAAACGCAGGGAGCGGGATTCCTGTGTAGAGTCCGCCGAATTCTCGGCGGCTTTGATCATCTCTGGGTCGGCAGCGACGGTTTTCTGAAGAGTGGCGCCTAGCCCTAACGTCGCCAGCTTTGTGGTTATGGGCTCAACGGCACCGCAATGCATGACATCTAACCGACGGTCCGACAAATCAAAAGTCAGCTTCCGAATTCCGTCCAAACCACTCAGGGCCAAGCGGATCATTCGCTCTTCTGATGGACAATCCATTTTTGGCACGGCGTAAACACTGACCCATTGTGCTGTCGTATCGGCAGGGTTTTGCACACCGGCATCGGCGGCTGGTGTCGCATCGCAGCCGCAACGATCGCCATCGGATTTGCTCATGATACGGCTCCACTTGAAATCGAAGATGGGATCATTAAAAACCTTATAGCTACCATAAGGTCAATAACGCAGAGAACCGAAGAGGATTCGCGCGATGCGCATTGGTCAGTTAGCAAGGCTAGTAGGGATTGATACACAGACGATCCGCTTCTATGAGCAGCAGGGATTGTTACCTCCGCCTAATCGTCAGCCGAACGGCTATCGGGTTTACAACGAGAAGCATGGCGAGCGGCTAGCGTTCATCCGACGCTGCCGAATTCTGAATCTTTCACTTCCAGAAATTCATGCACTCCAAAGTTACCAAGATGACCCTGGCCGGCCTTGTGCGGCCGTTAATGCCTTGCTTGATGATCACATTTCTCAAGTCAGGTCTCAGATAGCCGCTTTGCAATCACTGGAACGACAACTCGTTTCGCTGCGGGCAAATTGCAACGATGGGCGGGAAGTTAAGGCTTGTGGAATTCTCGCGGGAATAAGCGAGGACGCATGCGTTAAATGAATGGCGTTCGGCGCGCGGGGCTGAACATCTCGGCCATATGATCCCGGGTCCGCACGCGCATGCGGTAGATTAAGGCCAGCATCAGCGTGTAGCGCTTCGGCAGTAAGCAGTCCTTCAACTCGGCTACGTCCGACGCCGCGGCTTGGGCAGCAAAGTGGCGGATCTTAGTGTCGACAATTCCTTCAAAAATGGAACCCAGATCCCCGAAGCTCTCTAGCTAAGCCAGATGGTCGATCAGTACCTCTAGGTGCTTGCGAGATGGCTTCTTGGGTGACTGCTTCAGCGTATTGAAGTCACTCTGGCGTCGGCCGAAGTCAGTGTCGAGCAGATCCTTTAGCTTGTGGATCACCTCGACTGGCGTTCTGGTTACTACGAGGTTGAATATTGCCTCTTGGGATTCGGCATGAATTCGCTCAGCGAGATCATTTAGAGTCGAGTAATCTTGGCAGATCAGCTCTTCGATTACGGAGTTGATGATGTCGGCGCGCTGGTCAAGCACAAACGACATCGCTTTGGCATGCCGCTCGGCGAGCTCCATGGCATCGGAGCCGTAGAATACCGTCACACCGAGGCGAGCTCGGATCGCGTTCATGTGGCGATATTGCTGGAACCACTTGTATTCCGCGAGTTTCACCTTGCTACGCTGACCTAACTCTCCGCGAATGAAGTCCACCAGTTGACCAGGGACGTCGGTGATATCAGGAAAATATCGGAGCACCTGAAAGGTCTTGAGAAGAACGGCGAGATTGAGGTGAAAGGGGGCCTTGGACTTGCTCCGTACCCACTTAATCTCATCATCTGAGAACGAAAAATCACGCTGCAGTTCAGCTTTTGAATACGCCTTTGGCAGGGTGGGATACGCCGTACGCTCTAATGAAGCCATAGGAACTCCTTTTCTGAGGAGTCAGAAAAGATAGTCCACGATCAGAGGCTGTGCGGTCTATTTGGTAAACTCGTTTGGCATCAACACGTTACGAGCGGAGTGAGTGAATTTTCCCTTTATCTCGGCATGACCCCTCCAGTGGCCTCACCAAATCATCTTGAGCGTCGATTCAATGTCACCGAACCCAACAAGGTCTGGGTTACGGACATCACCTACATCCGCACCTATGAGGGCTGATTATTTTTGGCGGTGGTACTCGATCTGTTTTCGCGGCAGGTAATCGGTTGGTCGATGAAGCAGCAGATGACCAGCGACCTGGCTATCGATGCATTGCTGATGGCGGTTTGGCGGCGTAAGCCAAAGCAGGAGCTGATGATTCACTCAGACCAAGGTAGCCAGTTCAGCAGCGGCGACTGGCAGAGCTTCCTGAAAACCAACAACTTGCTTGGCAGCATGAGTCGACGTGGTAACTGCCATGACAACGTGGTAGCGGAAAGCTTTTTCCAGTTGCTGAAGCGAGAGCGGATCAGGCGAAAGATCTACAGCACCAGGCAAGATGCTCGCGCTGATGTGTTCGACTACATCGAGATGTTCTACAACCCAAAACGCCGGCATGGTTTCAACAACCAGCTGTCGCCGGTAGAGTTTGAAAAACGCTATTTCCAGAGCCTGGAAAGTGTCTAGGAAATCCGGGGCGATTCATGCACCATCATTTGCCTCCCCCTCACGCAAGGATTGGATCTCACCGCTTTCGATCTCTGCTGAGTCTGGGGAAGTTCCAGCAAAGCAATGAAAAGCCTTTTTAGACATACTCGATTGACCACTTCTGGCCCAAAGCGGACTACTACTCAGTGATAAACCAAGACTCTACTGCGGTTTGGCAGAGGCTAAGGATCGAGCCCTAGCGCTAGGCTCATTCGGATTATCGCCATAGCCGCATTACTAGTTACGCCACTAAACTACGCCGCCATAAGCAATAGCCCACAGTACTCTCCGGACTTCCTGTGCGCCACGGACGGAGGAGCAGCTGATAACTGGAGAGTTTCCACCAAGCGCTAAGTTTGGTCTGGCCATCCACTCCGACGCGAGTGCGCGATCCTCGAAAACTTGCTCCGCTAGATCCTGCACGTCTTTAAGCAGTTCTTTTTCCACCACATTTGGTTCCATATTCAGTCACTCGAATCACGGTCCGTGTTGATGACAGCCATTTGTAGCGACGTGCGACTAGCTATGTGGCAACAGGCCAAGCGCAACACTACAACGTCTTCGCGCTCGCTATTCTGTTCAGACTGCGCTTGCCTGTTGCGCTTGGCTTGCCGCCAGACTATCAGTCGGATGACGAAGCTTACTTCTACATATAGATTAGCGTGCCATGCAAGGAAGGGGATTCTGCTTCAGCAGGCGAACTAGGATATTGCTTGACGAACATTTGATAACAAGCACGTCAGAGGCTTCTGAAGTGCAGCCAGGCAGCATCCGCGCAGGTGCTGAGATGTGCTATGAAATGTGCAGAATGGAAACACTCGGAAATACGCGGCGCCGCATTCGGCGAGTGTTACAGGGAGAAATTGTAGGCAGGGAAATGTGCATATGTCATTGTAAGCAGACCAGCGAATAAGCGCGGCAGGCGATTCCGATGACGCTCATCTCTTCAAAGAGCTGGCTGGACCCAGTCCTTCCCGAGCTGCTTCCCCAGTCGATCATCGACAAGGCCGACGCACTTCCTGTCAAAGTGGGGTTTCTTGCCGGCCGGCTTGCTCCTGAAACGGCTGCTCGGTTGAGTAATTTGCTGCTCATCACCAATGCCTACTATTCGAACCTGATCGAGGGCCAGTACTGCGAGCCAGCCTCGATGCAGAAAGCACAAAGCACAGCGAGGAAGGAACGCCAGCTGCTCCGGGACCTTACCGTTCAGCATATGGATACGCAGCGGTTGTTCGAGCGCGCCATGCGCTGGAGGCGCCCTGAGTTCCGAGCCATGTTTTCGCCCCAACTGATTTGTTCCGTGCACGAGCGGCTTTTCAGCGGGACAGGCGAAACCAGCCGGCGTATGTCAGACGGCAGGTTCCTGGTGCCCGGACAACTGCGTAGCGGGCCTGATGACGAAGTGGTAGTTAGGAATCACGTCGCACCAGCCGCGGCGGCCGCCCGGTCGATGCTAGAGCATCTGCAAACATTCTTTGGCTCGAGTCTGGATCCCCGGCGCCGGCTTATCGCTGCGCTTGCCAATCACCACCGACTGGCATGGGTTCACCCGTTTCTCGACGGCAACGGCCGTGTGGCGCGCATGATGACGCATCTGCAGCTCGCTCAGCTTGGCCTTCAACCGTACCTTTGGTCCCTGTCGCGTGGGCTGGCTCGCCGGCACGATGACTACTACCG
>DPSI01000433.1 GCA_003527165.1 Pseudomonas sp. | reverse complement strand
TCCGATTCGGCGATGATGACTTCGCGACGACCCCAGTCGGCCAGGGAAATGTCGGCGACCTTGAAATCGTTGAAACCGGCAGGCGTCATGACAGCGCTCATTGAAGAGTTCTCCATTCGTTTTGTGCGAATGGGCGCCGTTGATGCGTATGGTTAACGCCCCATCCGAGCCTGACAGGTGATATCTGATTTGGATCTGCTCGGCCGCGACAGGCAAAGCAGCGTGGTGCAAGATCCAAACAGGTTTTCGAACCTGCTGCAGCGCCCCTCGGACAGGTGGCGGGCACGGCCGAGCGGTGTCGGCAGTGTGAAACTCGTCGATTATAGCCGTGACCGCGAGCAAATCCCAGGCCCGGCGAAGCGCCCCGTCAGTGACCCTTGGCTCTGTCGCGGGTGCAGATCTGGCGGACCAGCCGGCCAATGCTCAGCCCCTGAACCAGGATGGAGAACAGCACGACCAGATAGGTGATATTGAGCAGCAGGTTGCGCTCTTCACTGGCCGGCAGCGCTAGCACCAGGGCCACCGAGATACCGCCACGCAGCCCGCCCCAGGTAAGGATGCGCACCGTGCCGTTGGGCAGGGCGCGACCCAGCTTGCGCAGCAGCAGTGCGGGAGGGCCGACCGCAACCAGCCGCGTACTGAGGATCAGCAGGGTCACGCACAGGGCGATCAGCAGGTATTGCGCGCTGAAGGGCAGCAGCACCAACTCCATGCCGATCAGCACGAACAGCACTGCGTTGAGGATCTCATCGAGTAACTCCCAGAAATTATCCAGGTTTTCCCGGGTATGCTCCGACATCGCATGGCGCCGCCCCTGGTTGCCGATGATCAGGCCGGCCACCACCATCGCGATCGGACCGGATACATGCAGGTGCGTCGCCAGCGTATAGCCGCCGAGGACCAGTGCGAGCGTCAGAAGCACCTCGACCTGATACTGGTCGATGCTTTTCAGCAGGGCGAAGGTCAGCGCACCGAGCAATGCGCCGAGCAGGATGCCGCCCCCGGCTTCTTCGAGAAACAACCAGACGGCCTCGCCAGCGCTCGGGGCTTCTCCCCGCGCGAGGACACCCAGCAGTACGGTGAAGACGACGACCGCGACCCCATCGTTGAACAGCGATTCGCCGACGATGGTGGTTTCCAGCGCTTTCGGCGCACCGGCCGAACGCATGATGCCGAGCACCGCAATCGGGTCGGTCGGAGAGATCAGCGCGCCGAATAGTAGGCAATAGATCAGCGGCAGCTGCAGCCCAAACAGATCGAGGATCCACCAACTGCCGAAACCGATCACGGCGGTGGAGAACAGGACGCCGACGGTTGCCAGCAGGCCGATCGCCCAGCGCCGTGCGCGCAGATCCGCCAAGTTGATGTGCAGCGCGCCGGCAAACAACAGGAACGACAGCATGCCGTCCATCAACAGGTGGTTGAAGTCGATTCGTCCCACCAGCGTTTCGATCTGCTCTTCGAACGCCGGCAGCCCCAGCATCGCCAGACCATGCAGCAGAAGGGAGAACGCCAGGGCCGTCGCCATGACCCCAATAGTGGGCGGCAGGCCTATGAATCGGTAGTTGAGATAGGCGAGCAGTGCAGTGAGGCTGATGAAGATGGCTGAGAGTTCAAGCATGCGGTCCCCGAATAAGCGGCATCACAGATGCAAAGTGGACCCGCCGGCGCAGCGATCGTGCCGAGCCAAAGGCTGGCGCCCCGGCCCGCAGCGACCGAACTCGGCTTGTGGCAAGGCGGTCACACCAATAGGTTCGGTGAATCCCGCCGGGCGTACGACCCTCAGGAGCTGCCACATGACTCTCTTGTTCCGTTCCGTTCTGCTCGCCCTGTTTGCTGCATTCAGCCTGCCGGCAGCCGCCAACTCCTGCTACGTCAGCGCCGAAACGTCGGGCGCCGTTCCACCGCCCGTGGTTACAGAAAAATGTTTCGAATATCAGGGCCTTGAAGACAACTCCATCGACTGGGTATGCCAGGACAACGAGGCGATCGAAAACTCTCGTCGGGAAATCCGTGACAGCTGCCCGACTGGGCATTTCGGCATCTGTACCGCAGCCTTGACACCGGAGACCCTCGCCAACGAGCGTGCTACCGGAACCCAGGCGGACAACGGCACCTTGCCGACTACCGTGCCGAAGGAGGCGCGGGTCGTCACCTACCACTATCAGGCCAGCGATCGCGCACAGGCCAAGATCGATTGCGAGAGCGCAGGCGGTGAATGGTCGCAGTAGTCTCGTGACGTTTGGTGAAATGGCGCCTTGCGGGGATAATCGCTGGCCATCGTATGTTCGAGTGGTTGAGTCATGAAGCTGTTGCCGTTGAGTTTGTCGCTGATCGCCATTTTTGCGTTGGTTGGTTGCGACCGCATCGACCCCGATTCACCGCTCGGCAAGCGCAAGGCCATCTACCAGCAGATGCTCGATACCAAGGAGGATCTGGGTGGCATGCTGCGCGGTCGTCTGGCATTCGACCCGCAAGGCTTTGTCGATGGAGCGGCAAGGCTGGACGAGCTGTCGAGGCAGCCCTGGCAGTACTATCCAGAGGCCAAGGAAGAGCAGAGCGATGCCCGCGAGGATGTCTGGCAGCAGCAGGAACGCTTCAACCAGATGGCGCGGGAGCTTGAGGCGCGAACCGCAGCACTGGTCGCCACGACAGCTCAAGCGCCGGTAACGGCCGCGGGTGTCGAGTCGGCATTTCAGCGAGTGGAAGATGCCTGTGAGGCCTGCCACAAGGAATTCCGCGCCTATTGATCGAGGCGGAGTCAGCTCGCAACGCCTCAGCGTTTCGCCGCTTTCAGTTGCTTTCGCGCCTGATCCAGGCGCCGCTTGCTGACCTCGATGGCCTGGGGATCACCGGTTCCGATAGCTTCGCGCAGCTGCGCTTCACGTTCCGTGGCTAGGCGTGAAGCGCGCTCGATCTCGTCGTGATTGGGTTGTAGCGGGACCACACCGCGACAGCGCTCGGTGAGACTCTGCAGGCGCGTTTCCAGCGCGGCGCGTTGGCTGATGTCGCCTTTCAGGCGCGCCGCCTTGATCTGCTGGCTAACGCTATCGCGTGCTTCGCGGCACGCGGATTCGGCCTCCGTTGCTGCCAACGTTGACTGAGCGCTACAAAGGCTGAACAGCAACAAAACGAGGATGTTTCGCCGACCGGCCATGCATACTTCCTTTTTCTTATTCTTAGCTTCGTATGACTGGAGTCGGTCGGCTAAGTGCCGTCAGAACCCGGCGATCCCGGCAGCGCGTAGTTGATCGCGCAATTTCACAACTTCCGGCGCCCTGAAAAATGCGTGTAACTGGTTTGCGCGGGTAGCGCCTATCCTCGGCTCGGTCTGCCATTGCGCCGCACTTCTCGCCGCGAGGGTCTCCCAATCCGCCTCGAGGGCGGCATCGCCGCTCGGCGGCAGACCGATTGCTCGCAGCCATGTGGCGAATGGGCGTGCACGAGCCAGTCGATAGCTGGACACCAGCGCTTCGGCGCTGGTCTGGCCGATGCCCGGGATTTGTCGAAGATCGGTTTCGTCGATGTTCAGCCAGCCGAGCAGCTCGGTTAGCGCACCCGCTTCGATCAGTGTTTGCCAGGTGCCTGGTCCCAGGCGCGGTAGATCCAGTCCATTCTTGCCGCTCAGCCAGACGAGCCGTGCAACGAACTGTTGTTCGCAACCCGCCCCGGCTTGCCAGCAGCTCTGCCAGTGGTAATCGGCGGGGTTGGGGGCTGCGATGTTCTGTCGCTGCTGCGTACGCCAGACGACGGTGTCGAGCTGTGGAATCGTCAGCCCAGCCAGCTTTATTGCGACCTGGTCGCCGGGCTGAATGTCGGCCGAGCGCCAGCGTTCGACGGAGCCGAGACTGACGCGAGTGATTTGACGATCATCGAGCCGGACCGGCTCGAGCTGCAGAATGGGGGTGATTCGGCCGCTTCGGCCAATCGTGAATTGCACGTGCTGAATCTGCGCCAGGGCGGTGCGAAGCGGATACTTCCAGGCGGCCGCCCAGTGCGGCGGTTGAGCTTGCCAGCGTGTACCGTTCGGCCGCGTGCCTTGGCGCAGCACGACCCCATCGGTGGCGAAGGGCAGCGGGTGACGATACCAGCGATCACGCCAATGCTCGGCTTGCTGCAGATCGCTGATCGGCTGGGTCAGTTCCGTGCTTGCTTCGAAGCCAAGGGCTGCCAGCCCCTCCAGGCGTGCCTGCATCCGTGCCGGCCCATTCGGCCAATCCCAAACGAATAGTCCAATCTGAGCGGCAGTGCTGTGATCGATGGTCTGGCGTGCCATGGCGCCGGAAATTTTGCCGCGCGCGCCGACACTGCCGGCCTGCATCTGGATATGCGCGTCGAGCCGCCAGTAAAGCTCGCCTTGCAATATCAGCTCGTCATCGCTCGCCAGGTTTTGCGGTATCGCCGGTAGTTGCCGGGCCCGTTCGGTCCAGTCCTGGCCATGATTGCCATCGCCGCGGCTGATGGCTTGGACGAGGCGACCGTTTCGGTAGTACAGCGTGACCGCGACACCATCGACTTTCGGCTGAATCCACAAGCCGTTGCGCGCCTCGATCCAGGCCCGCACGGAGGCCGTGTCGGCCAGTTTGGTGAGCCCGGTCTGAGCGACGGGGTGCGCGATTGAGCCGGCGCTGTTGGCCAGCGGGTTCGCTGAGTCCGTTGCGATACCAGGAAAGCAGGCTTGCCACGCGCGTAACCGACCGCGGGACTGGTCGTAGATCTCATCGTCCACCAGCGAGATGCCACGCCCGTGGTAGGCGTCGTCCCATAGCCGGAGCTGTTGGGTCAGCGTAGTGAGTTCACGGGTGGCGCGTGTTTCGGACCAGTCCGGACAGTTGGCCTGTACGGCGGATGCCAAAAGAAGCAGGGTTAACGCGATCAGGCGTGACATGGCGGAGCATCCTTGCTCGATTGGGAACGCATGGTAAGCCGCTCGGCACGACCGACGACTTATAGGTCGCGGTCGCGCTGTGCTCGGCGGCGGTGCTGGCGCATGTTAAACAATTTCTGCTTAAAGTCTTCGGCAGTCGGACCTCGACCGGTCAAACCGTGCCGCAAGTCACTCCACAGCCGGAGAT
>DPSI01000434.1 GCA_003527165.1 Pseudomonas sp. | reverse complement strand
CCAGTTCGGCGGCAGGGTCCCGCAGGAAGTAGGTCCAGCTGCCCAGTGATTGGCGGAAATCCTTCGAAACCACCGGCACGGGGGCGAATGCCCAGACCTGAGCAGACAGGCAACAAAGGAAGATGGCCAGGCAGAGACGCGGCAGCATGTTGAGACTCGGAGTCGTTCAAAAGTTGCAGGCGGATCAAGCGGAGCAGCCTGATCACGGGACCGTGCACAGTTTTTCAGTTACGCGAATGGCAAGCCAGGTTCGCCTGATACCCGGTCTGTCCAGGCAACCCATATATTTCAGTGGCTTGCGACTTTGCCCGGATCGAGGCCGCCTCGCAATCGGCAAATACCTCAACTTGGCGGCACATCATGAAACCTGAAGCTCACTTGGACGAATCGTCAGATCGCTTGTCGAAGATCGAATCGACTGGCGGTACGCGAGTGTCGTTTTCCATCTGAGCGTCGTGTTCGAGCTGATGACTGAAGCTCTCGAGCGATCCGTGGCCGGTATGGGCGTCGCTGGCGAAGACGGGCGGGCTAAGCAAGTAACTGCATACCAGGCGGCTCATCGCGGCAAGGCTGTCGATATGGGTCCGCTCGTAGCCATGGGTGGCATCGCAGCCAAACGCGAGCAAGGCGGTGCGGATGTCGTGGCCGGCGGCGATCGCTGACTGGGCGTCGCTATGGTAGTACCGGAACAAGTCGCGACGTACCGGTATTTCATGGCTCTTAGCCAGCTTGATTAAATGCCGCGACAGGTGAAAATCATAGGGGCCGCCCGAATCCTGCATCGCAACCGTGACGGCATGCTCGCTGGACTCCTGGCCTTTGGCGGTCGGTGCGATATCGATCCCGACGAACTCGCTGACATCCCATGGCAGTGCCCCCGCTGCGCCTGAGCCGGTTTCTTCGGTGATGGTGAACAACGGATGGCAGTCGATCGGCAGCTCTTGACCGCTCTCGACCACCGCCTTCAGGGCTGTAAGCAGCGCGGCAACGCCAGCCTTGTCATCCAGATGGCGGGCGCTGATATAGCCGCTGTCGGTGAATTCCGGCATTGGATCGAACGCAACGAAATCGCCGACATGGATGCCCAGCGCAACGGTATCGGCACGGCAGGCGGTATGGGCATCCAGGCGTAGCTCGACATGATCCCAGCTGATCGGCATTTCATCGATCGCCGTATTGAAGGCATGCCCTGAAGCAAGCAACGGCAGCACGCTACCGCGAATCACTCCGCTGTCGGTGAATACGCTGACGCGGCTGCCTTCGGCAAAACGGCTCGACCAGCAGCCAACGGGTGACAGGCCCAGCCGGCCGGTACTATGGATTTCGCGAACGCTGGCGCCGATGGTATCCAGGTGCGCTGCGATGGCGCGATCCGGGCTGTCTCGGCGGCCTTTCAGCGTCGCACGGATGGTGCCGCGACGGGTCAGTTCGAAAGGCACACCCAGTTCCTTCAAACGTTCGGCAACATAGCGGACGATGGTGTCGGTGAAACCAGTGGGGCTGGGGATCGCCAGCGTTTCCAGCAATACGCGTTGCAGGTAGTTGAGATCGGGTTCGGGAAGCTTTGCAGTCATGATCGTTCCTAGTGGGGGCAAATAAGCAGGTGCCGCCATGCGGTTGAATGAATGCGAGCGCGATGCCGCAGGCGAGCGTGCCGCGACGGAGGCGGCGAGGGCCGCCTGTCCGCGATTGCCTTCTGCTTAGTGGGTGTTGTGGCTTAGCGGAAATAGCAGATCGATGAAACGCTCCGCCGTCGGCTGCGGGTGGTGGTTCGCCAGACCGACGCGCTCGTTGGCCTCGATGAACACGTAGTCCGGCTGATCCGCGGCGGGCACCAGCAGGTCCAGCCCGACCACCGGGATATCCAGCGCACGTGCTGCGCGAACGGCCGCGTCGATCAGCTCGGGATGCAGTTGATCGGTGACATCTTCGAGGGTGCCGCCAGTATGCAGGTTCGCGGTGCGTCGGACTGCAAGGTGCTGTCCGCGCGGCAGGACACTGTCGTAGTCGAAACCGGCATCTTCGATGCAGCGCTGGGTTTCCTTGTCGATCGGGATGCGACTTTCGCCGCTGGTGGCGGCCTGGCGTCGGCGGCTTTGGGCTTCGATCAGCTCGCGAATGCTATGGCTGCCGTCACCCACGACCTCGGCTGGGCGGCGGATGGCGGCGGCTACTACCTCATAACCGATGACCACGATGCGCAGATCGAGCCCCGGATGGTAGCTTTCGAGCAGCACACGTTGGTCGAACTGGCGTGCCTGAATGATGGCCTCTTCGAGATCCTCGAGGTTGCGCACGTCCACCGAGACCCCGTGGCCCTGTTCGCCATCGACCGGCTTGACCACGACGCTGCCATGCTCCTGGAGAAACGCCGCATTGCTTTCTGCCGACCCCGCCAGTCGCTGGGTCGGCAGCTTGAGGCCCGCCCTGGCGAGGGTGCGGTGGGTCAGGCACTTGTCCTGGCACAGCGTCATGCTCACGGCGGAGGTCAGATCCGACAGCGACTCGCGGCAGCGGACCTTTCGGCCGCCCTGGGTAAGGGTGAACAAACCGGCTTCGGCGTCATCGATACTGATTTCGATGCCGCGTCGCCGGGCCTCGTCGACGATGATCCTGGCGTAGGGATTCAGCTCGGCTTCGGGGCCGGGCCCGAGAAACAGGGGTTGGTTGAACGTGTTCTTGCGCTTGACCGTGAAGGTCTGCAGATCGCGGAAACCAAGCTTGGCGTAGAGCGCCTTGGCCTGCTTGTTGTCGTGCAGCACCGACAAGTCGAGATAGGCCAGGCCACGGCCCATATACTGTTCGATGAGGTGACGGACCAGCGCTTCGCCGACGCCGGGGCGGGTGCAGCTCGGGGCTACCGCCAGGCACCAGAGGCTGGAACCGTTCTCGGGATCGTTGAACGCTTTGTGATGATTGATGCCCATTACGCTGCCGATGATTTGTCCGGCATCGTCATCTTCGGCCAGCCAGTAGACCGGGCCGCCTTTTTCGCGTGGAGTACACAGTTCCGGGTTGACCGGCAGCATGCCGCGCGATTGGTACAGGCAGTTGATCGCTTTCCAGTCAGCGTCGCTTTGCGCCCGGCGGATGCCGAAGCCCCGGAAGCTGCGGCGCGCGGGTCGATAATCGGTGAACCAGATGCGCAACGTGTCGGACGGGTCGAGAAACAGCTGTTGCGGCGCGTAGGCAAGCACCTGATGAGGGGCGGCGACATACAGCGCGATATCGCGCTCACCGGCCTGCTCGTGTAGCAGATCGGCGGCCAGGTCGGCCGGGTCGGAATAGGTGTGACCAATCAGAATGCGACCCCAGCCGCAGTGCAGTGTAACCGGCCCCTGGGATTCTTCCTGACCGTCCTCGGCAAGACGTGCTTGCAGCCGCTCGTAGGTCGGGGTCTGTCCGCGCAACAACCGCTGTCCATAAGCTTGAGACTTCTGCATGGTGCTTTCCTTGGGGCTTGTCGTGACGCCGCGGACCGCAGGCGGAACAGTAGCGCCTGGGCACGAAGCGCGCCGTCACGATCGGATTGTTATAGGCCTTGTTCGCTCAACCATAGGTTGACTGCTGCCAACTGCCACAGTTTCGACCCACGCAGCGGTGTCAACTGACCTTCGGGATCGTTGAACAGCTTCTCGAGCATCGCCGGGTTGTACAGGCCGCGATCCTGACTCGGATCCGTCAGCAGCTCGCGCACCCAGTTCAGGGTGTCGCCTTGCAGGTGCTTAAGCCCAGGCACCGGGAAATAACCCTTCGGCCGGTCGATCACTGCCGCCGGGATCACCTTGCGCGCCGCCTCCTTGAGCACGTATTTGCCGCCTTCGGGCAGCTTGTACCTGGCTGGGATGCGCGCCGACAGCTCGGCCACGTTGTGATCGAGGAACGGCACCCGAGCCTCCAAACCCCAAGCCATGGTCATGTTGTCGACGCGCTTGACTGGGTCATCTACCAGCATCACGGTGCTGTCGATCCGCAGGGCCTTGTCGACCGCGGCGTCGGCGCCCGGTTGGGCGAAATGCTGCCGCACGAAGTCGCCGGAAAAATCGCCCTTGACCCATTGCTGTTGCATGGTCTCGGCATATTCCTCGTAGCTGCGGTCGCGGAACGCCGAGAGATAGGCTGCGACCGGATCCTCGGCGCCATCGACCTGCGGATACCAGTGATAACCGGCGAACAGCTCATCGGCACCCTGGCCGCTCTGTACCACCTTGCAGTGCTTGGAGACCTCGCGCGACAGGAGATAGAACGCGATGCAGTCATGGCTGACCATCGGCTCGCTCATGGCCTGGAAGGCAGCCGGCAGCTGTTCGAGGATTTCTTTTTCCTGGATGCGCAGCTGGTGGTGGCGAGTCTGGTAGTGCTCGGCAATCAAGTCCGAATACTTGAATTCGTCTCCGCGCTCACCGCCGGCATCCTCGAAGCCAATTGAGAAGGTCAGCAAATTGTCGGCTGCTCCGGCTTCACGCAGCAGGCCGACCAGCAGACTGGAATCGACGCCGCCCGATAGCAGCACACCGACGTCGACCGCTGCGCGCTGGCGAAGCGCGACGGACTGGCGCAGCGTCGCCAACGTACGTTC
This sequence comes from Pseudomonas sp., assembly GCA_003527165.1. Taxonomy (GTDB): domain Bacteria; phylum Pseudomonadota; class Gammaproteobacteria; order Pseudomonadales; family Pseudomonadaceae; genus Stutzerimonas. The sequence goes on along the minus strand of DPSI01000434.1, from coordinate 1,046 downwards.
CTGCCAGTCCTCGAAGCTGTATCGCTGTTCTTCTTCCGTCGCGCCGAATTCCAGCTGCCACCAGCGATGCTGGCTGGTTTTGCCCGTGGCATCGACGCGCATGAAAGTGCCCGGCGGCAGTTTCTCGATGCCGGCGATCAGGGTGTCAGGCGCTGGCACTACCGCGTGGAAACTCATGTAGTGATTAAGCGCCACCGGGTTCAGCATACCGGCAATGTCGCCGCCCTTGAGCAGGGCCGGCAAAGCGGAGGCGAAGCGCAGACGGTCGCCGGTTTTGGACAGATAGAGCGGTTTGATGCCCAGGCGGTCGCGGGCAATGAACAGTTCCTGCCTATCGCGTTGCCAGATAGCAAAGGCAAACATGCCATTGAGCCGCGGCAGCAAGGCTTCGCCCCAGGCATGGAAGCCCTTGAGCAGCACTTCAGTATCGCCTTCCGAGAAGAAGCTGTAGCCCAGCGCCTCGAGCTCGGCGCGCAATTCCGGATAGTTGTAGATGGCGCCGTTGAAGACCATCGAAAGGCCCAGCGCAGAGTCGATCATCGGCTGGCCCGATGCCTCGCAGAGATCCATGATTTTCAGGCGACGATGGCCGAGTGCCAGAGGACCTTGGCTATTGAAGCCGCACGCGTCAGGTCCACGGGAAGTGAGGTGTTGAGTGATGCGTTCAACGGCGGCCAGATCGGCCGGTTGATTATCGAAGCGAAGTTCGCCAGCTATGCCACACATAAGATCCTTACCGGTTTTGCCGTTGGGGAGTGTGACTGACACGCGGATCGTGAAGTTCAGGTTTTCAGACCAGTGCGTACCGCTCTGGACTGCGGCTTGAGGGGATTGTATGGGCGTCGCCAGCGCCCCCTGAATCGCATTCTGCCGGTCAGTCGGGTTTTACAGAGAAGCAAACCGATGATTTCATGTCAAACGATTAGGCGGACAGGAAGTATGGTCTATGAGTGAAAAAACGATTTCGATTGAAACTAATAGGATCGAGATAGCGGCGCTCGAGTTGTCCCTTTTTCAAGCCTTTCGGCGGTTGCAGCAGGACGCCG
>DPSI01000610.1 GCA_003527165.1 Pseudomonas sp. | reverse complement strand
TTCCGATCTCCGACGCCAGCGGGTCGCCAGCAACAGCCAGGCACCGCCTAGCGCAATCAGCAGCGCCATCGAATTGAGCAAAGTGGCAAGGCTGGATAGCCCCGAAAAATCGATACTCAGTAACAACCAGACCTCCACGAAGGCCGAAAAACTGGCCCTGCAACGGGTGAATGCGGCTGCGGAGTCTACCGAAGCGGGGCCGCCTGTTCAGTCATTTCCGACCAAACGAAACGCATCCAAGAGATGGCAATTTGCCGGGTATTTACGCCATTTATACAGATAGGCCCCGTCTCGATTGTTGACTTATAGTCCCGCCCGGCTTCACCCTCATCTTGTCTCGAACAACCGAAATAGAGCGTGCGCCTGGCATTAGCAATGCAGGCGGGACTGCCGCGGAGTCGAGCAAAAGGCAACTTGTAATCGCTGCGTCTCTGACGCCATTTACCGGGCCTACAGCGGTCCGCTACCCCTCATCGTGGAAGTCGCCATCTGTGAGCGCCGCGCTTGCGGCGCAGCTCGCAGGAATCAGTTACCGAGAATCAACAGGACCGAACAGTGAATAAAAATAAGTTAAAGACGGGGGCCCTCACACTCTCTTTGCTGGCAAGCACGCTGCTGGCAAGCGGAGCCATGGCGTCAGTATCCGAGTCGGAGGCGGCCAAGCTGGGCGACAGCCTGACACCCATCGGCGCCGAGAAGGCTGGCAACGCCGCCGGCACCATTCCGGCCTGGACGGGAGGGCTGGCAACGGACGCTGCGGCCATCAGCGCGGACGGCTTCGTCAGCGATCCGTACCCGGACGACAAACCGAAGTTCACGATCACCGCGCAGAACTTCGAGCAATACAAGGACAACCTGAGCCCTGGCCAGATCGCCATGCTCAAGCGCTATCCCGAAACCTATCGCCTACCTGTCTTCGAAACCCGCCGCAGCGCTGCGGTACCGCAGCGGATCTACGACGCGGCGAAGAAGAACGCGACCCAGGCCGAACTGGTCCGCGGCGGCAACGGCCTGGAAAACTTCGATACCGCGATTGCCTTTCCGATCCCTCAGAACGGCCTGGAAGTGGTCTGGAACCACATCACCCGCTACCGTGGCGGTTCGGCCCGTCGTATCGTGGCGCAGGCAACGCCGCAGGTGAATGGCAGCTACAACCTGGTCAAGTTCGTCGACGAAGTAGTCTATACCGACACGTTGCGCGATTACAACCCGGAAAAGCACGGCAACGTCCTCTTCTACTTCAAACAGCAAGTCACCGAGCCGTCGCGACTGGCGGGTAACGTCCTGCTGGTGCATGAGACTCTGGACCAGGTGAAAGAACCGCGCATGGCGTGGATCTACAACGCTGGCCAGCGCCGCGTCCGCCGCGCTCCGCAAGTGGCCTACGATGGCCCAGGCACCGCGGCCGACGGCCTGCGCACCTCGGACAACCTGGACATGTTCAACGGTGCGCCGGACCGCTATGACTGGAAGCTGGTGGGCAAGAAGGAGATGTACATTCCCTACAATGCCTACCGCCTGGATTCGCCGAAGCTGAAATATGACGACATCATCAAGGCTGGCCACATCAATCAGGACCTGACCCGCTACGAGCTGCACCGTGTGTGGGAAGTCGAAGCGACCCTGAAGAGCGGCGAACGCCATATCTACGCCAAGCGCCACTTCTTCATCGACGAGGACACCTGGCAGGCGGCGGTCATCGACCACTACGACGGCCGTGACACTCTGTGGCGCGTTGCCGAAGCTCACTCCCAGTATTTCTTCAATGTGCAGGTGCCGTTGTACTCAATGGAAACCTTGTATGACCTGGTTTCCGGTCGTTACCTGGTGATGGGCATGAAGAATGAGGAAAAGAACCCCTACACCTATAACTACGAAGCCAATTCCAATCAGTACACCCCGGCCGCCCTGCGTAACTCCGGCGTGCGCTGATCCGAGCATTGCGGGCCCGTCCGTCCTTGTAAACGCCCCGACCAGGGGCGTTTTTCGTTAGCGCAGAAATTGCTACGCCCGACTCCGTCCTCGTCACGGGGCTGGCAGCGGTAACGCCGAGTCTCGCGGTGCGCAGGAATCACTCAAGTCTATCCAAAGGAACGCATCGCTCATAAAAAACCCGCATCGAGATGCGGGTTTTCAATTCCAGAGCCAGTCGTGACCCAGAGAGTTACTGGGCCAGCACCTGGCCAATGTTCTGGTCGCGAAACGCGCGGCTCAGCGCATCGCTCAACACCTCACTGACCAGCTTGGTGTTGGTCTGCTCGTTCGGTGCCATCCCGAAACGCTGGTTCATTGAGGCGCCGTAGCGACCCGTGTAGCGACGGCCGCCGTTCTGCACCTCGACGCGGAACGTTGCGCCGATGGTAGCCTCGGTGACATAGAGCCCTTCCTTCGGCGACTGGTATTTCAGCTCGGCCAGGGTCAGGGTCAGCTGCGGGGCGTTGTAGGCGTTAGGCGACGGCGTGAAGCCGAGCAGGCGAACCGCTGCTTCGGCCTGCGCCTGAAGCTTGGGTACGACCTTCTCCTTCGGCACGATCACGGCGCTGGTTTCCGGATACAGCCCACCACGGGTGCCCAGCGTCGGAGACGGACGACCGTCTACCACCCGCACCGATACCGGCTGTCCCTGGCCGACGGGGTTGATGGTGCCCGTGATTTTCGGGGTTGGATCGAGCTGTTGCGGACTGTGTGCGCAACCGACAAGAACCAGTGCCGACACGGCGGCAAGGCTGAACAACAGGCGTTTAAGCATGCTGCCTTTCTCCAGATTAGGGATGAATGGCGCGCAGTATAACCAGCCCCGCAATCGCCTGACAGCGGATGCGCTAAAGACCCGCCCAGCTCCGGCAACGTCCCCATTCATCGAACGGTAACAACGGTGTGCGATAACGCGCCGAAGCCTTCCGGAAGCTATCTCATGTCACTGCTGACCGCTTTGTTCCGGCGCCCGCTACGGCGCCATTACGCCTTACTCGATGATCAGCACCGCTGCTGCTTGCTATTGACGGCCATGGAGCGCCCGCACGGCGATCGCTGGGCAGAAGTTGGCGAAATTTCCCTCGGAATGATCGGCCGACCGCTGCCATCTGTCACGCCTCCAGCCCGCTGATTTTGCCTGACATGAAAAAGCCGCGCTGCTCGTAAAGCAGCGCGGCTATGGGTAACGCCGAACGCAGTACTCAGTCAGTCGGCCAGACCCAGTCGCTTATCGACCATGGCGGTTACTTCGCGGTACGCCACAGCGTCGACTTCCAGCACCTTCTCGCGGGCCGGGAAGATTTCGCCAAGCTTGCGACTCCAGGCTTCGCTCTTCGCCTGCTCCGGGAAGCAACGCTCGATCAGATCGAGCATGATCGACACAGTGACCGATGCCCCTGGAGACGCACCCAGCAGCGCCGCGATAGAACCGTCCCGCGCCGATACCAGCTCGGTACCGAACTGCAGAATGCCGCCTTTCTTCGGATCCTTCTTGATGATCTGTACGCGCTGCCCAGCCACTTCCAGACGCCAGTCTTCGGCTTTTGCCTGCGGGTAGAAGCCGCGCAGGGTTTCCAACCGGTCTTCCATAGACTGCCGAACTTCCTTGATCAGGTAGCGGGTCAGGTCCATGTTGTCGCGCGCGACGGCCAGCATCGGCTTGAGATTACTCGGCCGGATCGACATCGGCAGGTCGAGCGGCGACCCATGCTTCAGGAACTTGGTGGTGAAACCCGCGTAGGGCCCGAACAGCAGTGACTTCTTGCCATCCACGACGCGCGTATCCAGGTGCGGAACGGACATCGGCGGCGCCCCTACGGCGGCCAGGCTGTAAACCTTGGCTTGATGCTGCTTGACGATTTCCGGGTTGTCGCAGCGCAGCCACTGACCGCTGACCGGGAAGCCGCCGTAACCCTTGCCTTCTTCGATATCAGACATTTGCAACAGCGGCAGCGCCGCGCCACCTGCGCCGAGGAAGACGAAGCTGGCATCGAGCTCACGGCTACTGCCGTCGCGCGTATTCTTGATTTCCACGCGCCAGCCCTTGCCGTTGCGCTCGAGGCCGGTGACCTTCTGGAAATAGGACATTTTCACGCCCGGCTTGGCCGCGAGATACACCAGCATCTGCCGAGTCAGCTCACCGAAGTTGACGTCAGTGCCGTTCAACGCGCGAGTAGCGGCGATCGGCTCGTCGACCGGGCGCCCCGGCATCATCAGCGGCATCCACTCTTCCATCGTCGCACGGTCTTCGGTGTAGACCATGTTTTCGAAAGCATGATGCGTGATCAGAGCGTCGAAGCGGCGTTTGAGAAAGTCGATGTTCTTGGTGCCGCGGACGAAGCTCAGGTGTGGCACCACGTTGAGGAAATCACGGGGGCTGCCGAAGCCTTCGCGGCCCGTCAGGTAGGCCCAGAATTGCTTGGAAACCTCGAACTGGGTATTGATGGTGACGGCTTTCTTGATATCGATCGGGCCGTCTTTGCTGTCCGGCGTGTAGTTCAGCTCACACAGCCCGGCGTGACCGGTACCGGCGTTGTTCCAAGGATTCGAGCTTTCGACGGCCCCGGATTCCTGCAGTTCGACGATCTCCAGCTTGATGTTGGGATCGAGTTCCTTGAGCAGTACTGCCAGTGTCGCACTCATGATGCCGGCTCCCACCAGCACCAAATCCACGGCTTCGCTATCGTGTTGCGTCATTAACGCGTTCTCCAGAATCACAGCATTAAACTGTCACGACCGCAGTACGCGATCGTGTAGAACCACCAGCCAGGCGGTTAGAAACGGAGGAGGTTTCTATACCGCTGCTCGGGCTTGTGCCCGAAGACAGGCGCCCACAGGGCGCCGGCCCGCTGTCGGGAGAACGGCTTTTGGCCTCCTCCCTCTCGCTTCGAAGCTCCCGGAGCGGGGCGACAGGCCTGGGCTCTAC
>DPSI01000606.1 GCA_003527165.1 Pseudomonas sp. | reverse complement strand
GCCCGCGACACCGACGAAACCCGCACGGCGGTTACCGAACTGGACCAGGCGGGGCGCGTCGAGGAGATCGCCCGGATGCTGGGCGGCGTCGACCTGACCGAACAATCCCTGGCTCATGCCCGGCAGATGGTCACCTCCGCACAGGCCTGAACGCCAGGCAGAGCGGCATAAAAAAGGGGGCCCATGGCCGCCTTTTCAACATCTATTGAGGATCAGTCCTTCTTGCGCACGTAGAGCACCAGGTTGTGATCCACCAGCTCATAGCCGTGACGCTTGACGATTTCTTTCTGCAGTTTTTCGATTTCCTGGTCGAAGAACTCGATGACATCGCCCGTATCGACGCAGACCATGTGGTCGTGATGACCGCTATCAGCCAGCTCGAATACGGCGTGACCGCCATCGAAATTATGCCGGACCACCAGGCCTGCGGCCTCGAATTGAGTCAGCACGCGGTAAACCGTTGCCAGACCGACGTCCTCGCCGGCCTCCATCAACGCCTTGTAGACGTCTTCAGCGCTCATATGACGCTGATCAGTAGTATCCAGCATTTGCAGGATCTTAACCCGTGGCAGGGTTACTTTGAGGCCAGCTTTGCGTAGTTCGCTATTTTCAACCATGGTTGGCTTTCTCGCTGCTGCTGTTTCGCAGCCTCCTTCAATACGGGTATGATCCGGGCTTTGCCCAGCCAAGATAGTGGAAGTCACCTACCGATGCAAAACACCAAGCTCATGCTGTCCAGCCTCACTCTCGTGGGCCTGTTCGCACTCGCCGGTTGTTCATTCCCCGGGGTTTACAAGGTCGACATTCAACAGGGCAATGTCGTTACGCAGGATATGATAGACCAGTTGCGCCCCGGAATGACCCGTTCGCAAGTGCGGTTTATCATGGGCAACCCGCTGATTACCGACACCTTCCATGCCAATCGCTGGGATTACCTGTACAGCATCCAGCCAGGCGGCAGTCAGCGCCAGCAGGAACGGGTCAGTCTGATGTTCAATGCCAACGATCAGTTGGCAGGCCTGGCCGGCGACTTCAAGCCCGGCGTCAGTCGCGACGAGGCAATCCTCGGCACCGATCGCCCTGCCATGGAAGCGCCTGCTCGTACCGAACCAGAGTCGGCCAAACCCGGCTCACTGCTCGAGCAGATCCAGCGCGACGTCGATGCTGCCGAGCCCGTTCCGGTACCCACTCCGGACCGCCTGGAAACAGACTAGGCGTAAGCCAGACAAGCAAAAGCCCGGCGTGCCGGGCTTTTTATTGCTGAGCGATGACTAGGCAGCCGATCCGCCGGCCTTGTTTTGCGCTGCCTTCGCCGCGCGCTGCTTGCGCACTTCCTTTGGGTCGGCGATCAGCGGACGATAGATTTCCACCCGCTCGCCTTCTTCAAGCACGCGTTCGTCCGGCTTGGGCACCGCCTTGCCGAAAATACCCAGCGGCGAGCTGGCGAGATCCAGACCAGGAAAGAAGCCATCCATCCCGGAACGTAGTGCCGCTTCACGCACGGTAGTGCCCTGGGGAACAGTCAGGCGTAACAGCTTTTGCTTGTCGGCCAGGGCATAGACCACTTCTACCGCGATGACCGGCTTATCCATACAACTGCTTAGCCCTGTCACAGAACGCATCGACCAAGGTATTGGCGGCCTGATTGAATAGCGGGCCCAGTGTGGCGCGGACCAGCGGCCCGGCGTAATCGAAGGTCAAATCAAGGCTGATCTTGCAGGCCTTTTCACCCAGCGCTTTGAACTCCCAGACGCCATGAAGATGGCTGAAGGGGCCTTCTTCCAGCGTCATCTCGATGCGTTTGCCTGCCTGCAACTCGTTGCGCGTGAGGAAGCGCTGACTCATGCCGGCTTTCGCCACTGTCATGCTGGCCTGCATCTGCGTTTCGCTGCTAGACAGGACCTCAGTCGCGGAGCACCAAGGCAGGAACTGCGGGTAGCTGGCCACATCGTTGACCATGTCGAACAGCGCGTGCGCCGGGTACGGCAGCAGCGCCGAACGTTGAATATGCGTCGTCATTCAATCCTTCTACTTCGTCATTCGACAATCGGCGACCATGGTCACAGCGGATAACAGCCCACCGAGAGCAAGCGTGATAACGCAGGTTCCGCCGTGGAGCGATTTCCACGGCCTGAACAGGCGTAAAGATGGCACATTGTCGGGGATAAGCGCACCCCTCTCAAGTTTTGTACCGTCGCAGCGTGCTGGTTATCGCCAGCCGCAGCGGGACTCCCTATAATGCGCAGCCTATGGCCAAACAGAAGAAACAGTCCCCCGGGACCATCGCGCTGAACAAGAAAGCGCTACACGACTACTTCATCGAACAGAAATTCGAGGCCGGCCTCGTGCTGGCCGGCTGGGAAGTCAAAAGCTTGCGCGCCGGCAAGGCGCAGCTGGTAGACAGCTACGTGCTGCTCAAGGATGGCGAAGCCTGGCTGATGGGTTGCCACATCACGCCGCTGACGACCGCCAGCACCCACGTAATTGCCGACCCCACGCGCACCCGCAAGTTGCTGCTGAACAAGCGAGAGCTGGGCAAGCTGTTCGGCGCGGTGCAGCAAAAAGGCTACGCCTGCGTGGCCCTATCGATCTACTGGAAAAAGCACCTGATCAAGTGCGATATCGCCCTGGGCAAGGGTAAGAAGGAGTTCGACAAGCGTCACACAGAGAAGGAACGCGACTCCGACCGCGAAATCCAGCGTGCCATGCGCACCA
>DPSI01000285.1:4457-4787 GCA_003527165.1 Pseudomonas sp. | reverse complement strand
GCAGAGGGAGTCGAGGAGGAAGCGGATCTGTATCGCTCGCTCACTGGCGGTGGCAATGATTCGCACATCACGTCGTTGCTGTATGGAGGAGGCACGCCGCTGACCAACTCTGGCGGGGTTCCCTGGACCGCCGCCTATGTCGATACGATCGGCGAGCCGACGGCGGATTTGCGTTCCAACATCGCCGCCGAGGCGCGGGCCAAGATCGTTTATGAGCGCCTGATCAACCTGACGGACGATCCGGGCATCAGGGACGCGCTGAAATTCCTGATGACCCGCGAAATCGCCCACCAGAAATCGTTCGAGAAGGCATTGCACGCCATTCAGCCC
>DPSI01000285.1:3699-4202 GCA_003527165.1 Pseudomonas sp. | reverse complement strand
ACTTCCCTCAAGGCAAGCTGCCGGGTGAGCCGCAATTTGCCAACGTCTATTACAACCTGTCGCAAGGTGAAGGCGACCTGCGAGGCCCCTGGAATCAGGGACCTGAGTGGGAATTCGTCGAAACCCCGCAACCGGCCGTAGACGGCGGTGATGGCACGCCCTCGGTCGATCTGAGCAAGGATCAACAGAAGGTGCTGCAACAGATGGCGGTTCGGACCCAGTCCGACGTCTCCATCGACCCGATGACCGGAGCCGACCTCGGCTCAGGAGAAGCCGTCAGAAAAGGCAAGGGCTGACGGAAGCGCAGCGCCGGTGCGGCCGAGGCTGGGCGCATCGGCGCTGCCCAAGCCAAAGACATAAAAAAAGCCGGCTTGTGGCCGGCTTTCCGTTAGCGGTATTGGCTTATTTTTGGTAAGCCGCCACAGCCTTGGTGATCTCTGCGCGGGCGGCTTCGGCGTCGCCCCAGCCTTCGACCTTGACCCACTTGCCCTTTTCCAGATCCT
>DPSI01000285.1:2694-3575 GCA_003527165.1 Pseudomonas sp. | reverse complement strand
ACTTGCCCTTTTCCAGATCCTTGTAGTTCTCGAAGAAGTGCTTGATCTGCTCGAGCAGCAGCGGCGGCAGGTCGGTGTATTCCTTCACGTCGACGTACAGCTGGCTCAGCTTGTCGTGCGGCACGGCGACCAGCTTGGCGTCGCCGCCGGCTTCGTCGGTCATGTGCAGGACGCCGACCGGGCGGGCGCGGATGACCGAGCCTGGCGCGACCGGGTAGGGCGTTACGACCAGCACATCGAGCGGGTCGCCATCGTCGGCCAGGGTGTTCGGGATGAACCCGTAGTTGGCCGGGTAGAACATCGGCGTGGCCATGAAGCGGTCGACGAACAGGCAGTCAGTGTCGTGATCGATTTCATACTTGATCGGCGCGTGGTTGGCCGGGATTTCGATGGCGACATAGATATCGTTGGGCAGGTCTTTGCCGGCCGGGACTTTGCTGTAGCTCATGAACATTGCTCCGTGGTCGGCCGAAGCGGCCTGGGACGAAAAAAAGTGGGCGCGATTATAGGCGCAGTGTCGGGCGTTTTGCCATGCCGGTCGTGGCTGACCGTCGCAGGCAACGTTGATGCGCGCATTCGACGGCCCGAAGTCAATGAGGTTCCGCGTGAAGATGATCGTGTACCGACCAGTGATTCAGGTAGCTCCCCGCTCGCAGTATTGGGCGTGTTGAAGCAAGGCTCTCATCTCGCGAGATCAGCCGTTTTTAGAGCAGTCGACGCGAACACTCGAGCCGATATCGCGCTCTGCCGCCAAGGCCAGCGGTCGGATGGTCAGCTTTTTCACCGGCCCGCTCTGTAGGGTGTAAGCCAGTTCCGACTCGCGTCCCGCGCTTTGCCGTTGTCGCCGCTGCCTATCGGCAGCGGAAGCTCAGGTAAATGAG
>DPSI01000285.1:0-2510 GCA_003527165.1 Pseudomonas sp. | reverse complement strand
GGGCCTGTGATCAGCCGAGCGCGACAGCGGGGCGGGATGAAGGCAGTCGGAACATCAACACGACGCAGGCTGCGGCCACGAAAACCACGCCGTAGGCGATATACAGCTGGTTGGGGTGCCAGTTGGCATCGATCAGGTGCCCAGCGACCAGTGGCGAGAGGATCGCACCGATGCGGCCGATACCGATGCCCCAGCCCACCCCAGTGGCCCTGACCGAGGCGTCATAGACCAGCGGAGAAGTGGCATATAGCCCGGCCACGCAGCCATTGGCGAACAGGCCGATCAATGCGCCAATGACGAAGGCGGTGGCCAGGTTGGAAGTCGTGCCGACGAAGACGGCCAGCAGGATCGCGGTGACGATCATGAACAGCGCCAGAATGTGGTGCAGCTTGAAGCGAGCCGAGGCGAGTCCGAGCAAGGTGGAGCCGAAGATGCCGCCTACGCTCAATAGCACGCCACCCGTCACGCCCTGCTCGGCGGAAAGGCCGGCGGACACGAGCAGTTTCGGTGTCCAGCTCATGACGAAGTAGAAACCGAACATCACCAGGAAAAAGGCGACCCACAACAGCAAGGTGCTGGTCAGCAGGTCCGGTGCGAACAGCCGCTTGAAGGTACCTCCGGCAGTGGCGGGGGATTCGCTGGCGACAGGCATCGAGCCGAGCGGGGCTTGCCCAAGGTGCACAGCCAGCAAGTTCAGGCGAGCCAGGGCGTTGGCGGGGCGGCGTGAGATCAGATAGTCGATCGATTCGGGCAGGCAGAGGACCGTCAGCGGGATGGCGATAAGGGTTGCCAGACCGCCGAAGAGAAACACCGATCGCCAGCCGAATTGTCCGAGCAGGTAGATCGCGATCATGCCGCCAAAGGTCGCGCCCAGGGCGTAGCCGGTCGATTGGAGGCTCACCGCCAAGCCGCGCCAACGCTTGTTCGAGTATTCGCTGGCAATGACGTTGCTGCTGGCCAGGATGCCGCCGATTCCCAAGCCGGTGATCATACGCAGCAGGCCTAGCTGGGTCGGGCTCTGGCTGTACGCGGCCAGGATCATGCTGGTGCCGGAAACGGCGAGGCAGAATAGGATCAATGGGCGGCGTCCGAAACGATCGGCCCAGGGCGCGATGAATAACGAGCCCCCGGCCATGCCGAACAGCCCGGCGCTGAGAAGCATGCCGATTTCCGAACCGCTGAGGCTCCACTCGGCGGACACCGAGGCCGCTGTGAAGGCCATGACCAACACATCGAAGCCATCGATCATGTTCAGCACGATGCAAATACCGATGGCGGTCCATTGGAAACGATTCATCGAACCGACATCCACGGCGTGACGCAGGTGGTTGTTCATATGAATTCTCCGTCAGATGGTCGAGTCGAGAGAGCGACGCGGAGAAACGTTCGGTGCGGGTGGGTTGGCGCAAGCAAGCAGGCGACGCGGCATGACGGTCAGTCCTCGTAATTATTTTTGTATGCGAGACTAACTTTCCATTAATGGATCCATTGATCAATAAGCGAAAGCGACATTCGTTCGATAATCGAACAGATCATTTTCTGAGAATGGTAACCCTGTCCTTATTGGCGGTGCTTAACATTTCCCGGTAGCGCAGGGTGACATTGGCGTGTTCACGCATGATCAGCTCAGCCCGTGCGCTCTGGCCGTGGATCAAGGCATCGACCAGGGTGTGGTGCTGCATGTGGGCAAAGTTGAAGCGGCGAAATTCGCGGGTCAGGTCGCTCAGGTTCACCGCCAATGCACTGACCGAGGCGAATGGCAGGTTCTCGTTCCTGGCCAGGGTCACGGCAATTGCCGGATTGCCGCTGGCTTCGAGCAGAAGCTGGTGAAAGCGCAGATTGATGTCGTGATAGACCTCCAGATCCTCTTCGGTGACATAGCCCTTGGCGAATAGCGCGTCTCCGTCATCCAGGCACGTTTCCAGGTCCGCTCGGATGTCCGGAGATAGACCACGTTCGGCGGCCTGGCGCGCGGCCAGGCCTTCAAGCACCCCGCGGATCTCGACAGCGCCCGCGATCTCGTCGGGGCTGACCGCGCGCACGACGTAGCCACGTGCTCCAGCCTTGCTCAGCAGCCCCTCCTGCTCAAGCGTGCGAAAGGCGATGCGCACCGGCATACGGGAGACACCAAGCGACTCGGCGGTAGGGATTTCGGCGAGGCGCTCTCCTGCCGGAAGCTCGCCAGAAGCGATCATCTTGCGCAGGGTGATCAGTACATGCTGGCCGGGTTTGCTCATGGCGTGACGTCTGCCGTGCAGAGGGAACAGGGGCGCATTCTAACCCAGTCGAAACCGGCCGCTCGTCGACGGAGGCGGCGTCGAGTGGTTGACGGCAAAGTTTTTCCTCGGGCTTAATTGGATCCAATACAACGATAACAAAGCCCGATAGGAGGCCGTGATGTTCCCCAAGAATGCTTGGTATGTCGCCTGCACGCCCGATGAAATCGACAGCAAACCGCTAGGCCGAATGATCTGCGGCGAGCGCATCGTTTTCTAAGATCGGAAGAGCGT
>DPSI01000287.1 GCA_003527165.1 Pseudomonas sp. | reverse complement strand
CGAGGGGTGAGACGTTTCCATCTTGGACTACCTCCAGCGAGTTCTTATAGGACTTGGAGTCCGTGCGCGTCGCTGAATTCGTCTCCGCCCATCAGCCGAACCACAGCCCTGCGCTGGCAAAGGCATCTGGCGACGATTCGAGCCGTCGAAACTCATAAGAACGAAGCGCCATTCGGCTCCTGATCGGAACGTGCGTACGGGGTGAGCTGACAGATCAAGAACAGGGCCGATTTGCGTTGGTCGCCTTGATCCCTTCAGCACACTTCGCCGGCGAGGCCCGATCCTTGACCCTGACGCCCGCTACATCCACCCCTCAGGCTGATGCCGTCATTGTTGGCGCGGGTATAGCCGGCCTCTCCTGCGCCACTCGGCTGGCTGACGCGGGCCTGCGCGTGGTGGTGCTGGAAAGCAGTGACGTTCCGGGCGGGCGCGCTCGAAGCTGGCCTGACCCCAGCACCGGCATCGATGTGGATATCGGCCCGCATGTCTTGCTTAACAAATATCCGAACATGCTTGCATTGCTCGAGCGCCTGGGCACGGCCGATCAGGTCTGCTGGCAGACGGAGGAATTGCTGACGGTACTCGATAAAGGTCGCCGCCTGCATTTCAAGGTCGGCGGCCTGCCCGCTCCGCTGCACTACGTCCGCAATCTGCCGCAGGTTCTGCGCAACGTCCCGCTTCGCCATTTGCTGAGCAACGTCCGGCTCGGGTGGCGGACCATGCGCAGCTCGCCGCAAGAACTGATGACGCTCGATAACCGCAGCGGACGCGACTATCTGCTGAGCAACGGCGTCAGCCCCGGCTTCATCGACTGGTTCTGGGCATCGGCATCCACGGCGATCCTCAACCTGCCGGTGGAACAATGCTCGGCAGCCTCGCTGATGCGCCTGCTGGCTCAAGCTCTGGGGCACAACGACCTGGCATTTGGCTTTCCCAAGGTCGGCCTCAGCGAGCTGTATGCCTGGCCGGCGATCGGATCGCTGCAGCGCAACGGCGGCGAGATCCGCTTCGGTTGCGCTGCCAACGGCCTGCATCGATGCGGTGCAGATATCGCCGGAGTGACGCTGGCTGGCGGAACGAGAGTCGAAGCATCCGCCGTGGTGCTTGCCGTTCCGCCCACCGCCATCGACTCGGTGCTGCCCCGGCAACATGCACTGACAGCGACCGCGGCACGCTTCGAACCCAGCCCCTATATCAGCTGCTATCTCTGGTTCGATTGCGTGCTCAGCGGTGCACGCTTCTGGGCTCGCCCCTGGTCGCCCGAGTGCCTCAACACGGATTTCTATGACCTGTCGAACATCCGCGACGGTGCGACGGGGCCCGGCTCGATGATCGCCACCAACGTTATCTGGAGCCATCGTGCAGCGGAACTTCCGGACCAGGCGATCATCGATGCAACACTCGAGGAGATCGCCGACTTCGTTCCCGAGGTCCGTCAGGCCCGCCTGGTTGGCGCGGCCGTGCATCACATCCCGATGTCGGTTCCCTGCGCCAGACCGGGCATCGAAACCAGCAGGCCTGCGGTGCGCCAGGAAAAGGGCCTGTTCATCGCTGGCGACTGGGTCGACACCGGGCTGCCCTTCTGCATGGAAAGCGCCACCCGGGCCGGCGCACTCGCTGCTGAACAAGTACTGGCAGAGCGCGGCATCACGGCTCATCTGGCGCTGCCAACGCCAGTGCCGGGCGGCCTTGCCAAATGGCTCAGGCGCAGCGACGGCGTTGATGGCTTTTAAACGCCAAACGCGGCGTCCATCTCTCGAATACCGACGCTGAGCAACGGCCGGCGTCCATGCAGGACGCCGAGCGGACCGGACGGGGAGAACGCCCAATGCGCCCGCCCAGTGCGCAGCGCACCTTTGACCGTACACCGGGTGCGCAAGGGGCCACCAACGCCTGGCTGAACGACGAAGCCGCTCAACCCCGGCCTTCCCGGCAGGGCCGCACCCGGTTCGAAGCGCAAGACGGCCACCCGTTGCTCATCGAAGGTCATCTTTCCGGCAAATTCCCGGCCCGAAGCAAGCGTTTCGAACCGTGCCAGCGCCTTGGGGATATGCCAGAGACGGCGCCCGCCCTCGGCTGAGACAGCGTCATCGACCCAGATCGCGGTCACCGTGCCCGCCGGGACCAGCAGCCCTTTACCACGTACCAGTACCGCAACCGCCAACTCGTCGTAACGCAGCGTGCCGCCGCTGTACTGCGCCCAGATGGTTGCAACGAACGCGTTGCCAGCAACGGTTAGCAAGGGCAAGCCAGGATCCGGCGCGAGCTTGCCGAGCTCCACTCGCGGAAGACGCCACAGCGACACACACGCCGAGCCTCGCAGGTGCCAGGGAGCGTTTGGAATCGCTGCGTCGTGAGCGGCTTGGGTCCTGTCGTCCACTGCTGTCCTCGCTTGTGGCGTGCATTAGTCAGTTCCAATCGACCGCGCCGGTTTGCCGTTGATCCGTATAGCAGCGCTGAGTGCGCTTGCGGGTGGTCGCATCAAAAAAGCACGCGATTACGCACGGAGCCTGCACCATGTACCTGACCCAGCTGCTGCTTCCGCTTTACGACAATGACGGACAGGCGCTGCCCAAAACGCTGTTTGCCGAGGTTCGCGACGAACTCATGAAGCAGTTCGGTGGCCTGACCGCCTATGCCCGTGCTCCGGCGAACGGGCTGTGGCGCGAAGATGAAAGCCATGCCGTGCACGACGATCTGATCATCTACGAAGTCATGGCTGCAGAACTCGACCGCTGCTGGTGGGCGAACTACCGGGCGTCGCTGGAAACCCGGTTCCGCCAAGAGCTGGTGGTGATCCGAGCGCACCCCGTCGAGATGCTGTAGCGTCGCCCTAGCCCATCGAGGCTCTACGCAGAATTCGCGCCTTGGAGCGAATCATTTGACGGGGCCGATCCAGGCCCGGCATCAGATGATGAAAATTTAATGAACCCACAGCGCTTCTTGCTGTCTGTCCTGTCTGCGGCCCTACATGGGCTAGGATCCCACCAGGGAGAATGCATCCTCCCCTTCACGGCACTTATCCGGCATGCCAACCGTTGTCCCGTCGCGGCATACTGTTGGTGCACTTGGCAGCTCCGGATCCGCTTATGTTTTGACCCGTTCACCGGGTCCATCATCTTTTGTCAACGCGAAGACCACCATGCCCATATCCCGTCATCTTTTTGCTCTTCTTTCCCGTGTTTCCGGATCCGCAACGCAGCGCCGGGCCTTGCGTGCCGGACTGTTCGGAACCCTGCTGGCCATCATCGCACCAGCCCAGGCTCAGCAAGCGACAAATGATCGCTGGGTCAGCGACAGTCTGACCACCTACGTACGCAGCGGCCCAACCGACGGCTACCGCATCGTCGGCACGCTCACGTCCGGACAAAAGGTCGAACTGCTCGACACCCAGGGCGACTACAGCCAGGTTCGCGGCGAAAACGGCGACCGGGTGTGGATCCGCAGCGCCGATCTCCAGGAAATGCCCGGTCAAGCGGAGCGCTTGCCGGAACTGGAACAGAAAGTTGCCGAACTCAGCGAAGAGCTGCGAACCATCGATGACAACTGGAAGGCACGGGTACAGGGCATGCAAGAGACGCTCGACTCGCGCAAGGCCCTGATCGATGAACTGGAAGCGCGCCGCCAGGCACTGGACACCGCCCTCACCGCGACTGAATCGGAGCTGCGCGATGCCCAAGCGCGTCTCGGCGACGAAAACAACCAGGTCCTGATGCGGTACATGGTGTACGGCGGCAGCATCGCCGGCGCCGGCTTGCTGGCCGGATTGATCATTCCGGCCATGACGCGCGGTCGCAAGCGCAACGATCGCTGGTTCTGAATCCAGGCGTTCAGACTAGCTGGGTTCGGCTACCTGCGGCCCGGCTGCGACGGCTGTCGACCACCCCAGCCGAGCCTGTTGAGCGCGCTCGAGGACTTGCTCGGCCGTGATAGGCCGATCAAGCAGAAACCCCTGAAGCGTTTCGCAACCGAGGCCCGTGAGGAATTTCTGCTGCTCTGCGGTTTCCACGCCCTCGGCCACGATTTCCAGTCCCAGCGTTTTGCCTAGCGCGATGATCGCCGAGACAATGACGGAGTCTTCGTTTCCGTCGCTCATTTCCTTGACGAAAGCGCGGTCGATCTTTAGCTCGCTCGCCGGAAGCCGCTTCAGATAGAGCAGGCTCGAATAACCCGTACCAAAATCATCGATTGAGGCCTTTATGCCAAGATCGGTCAGCCTTTCCAGCGTTTCGATGGTGGTTTCCGGGCTGCGCATGGCCACGGTTTCGGTGACCTCGATGGTCAGCATCTCGGGCGGGATACCGTGTTGCTCGATCGCGTCCGTGACCACGCCGAGCAGGTCCGGCTGCTCGAACTGAACGGCAGACAGGTTGACCGCGACGGTCCAGTGACTGAAACCCTGCAGATGCCATTCGCGCAACTGCCGGCAGGCTTCGTTCAGGACCCACTTGCCAATCGGGATGATCAGTCCGGTCTTCTCCGCCAAGGGCAGAAACCTGTCCGGCGCCAGCAAGCCCCGCTCCGGGTGCTGCCAACGCAGTAGCGCCTCGAAACCACGTACCGGGCCGGCCGGCGCCTCGAATTTCGGCTGGTAATGCAAACGCAGCTCACCGCGGGCCTCGGCCAAGCGCAGGTCGTGCAGCAGCTGCAATTGCTCGGCGGCGTTGGCATTCATTGAGGCTTCGAAGAAGCTGTAGCCGTTCCGGCCCGCATTCTTGGTGTGGTACATCGCCGCGTCGGCATGCAGCAGCAGGTCACGCTCCAGATCACCGTCGCCTGGATAGACGGCGATACCGATGCTCAGCGACACGCTCAGCGTGTAACGCGACAGCACGAACGGCTCGCCGATGCGCTGTACCAGCTTCCCCGCCAGCGTCGCGGCATCATCCGGACCAGTGATCGAGGCAAGCAGCACGAACTCGTCCCCACCGAGGCGCGCCAGGGTATCCTGCGCGCGAACACAGGTGCGCAAGCGCTCGGTCACACTAATCAGCAGCTGGTCGCCGATGTGATGACCGTACGCATCGTTCACCGCCTTGAACCCGTCCAGGTCCATGAACATCACGGCAAAGCAGGACTGCTCGCGCTGCGCCAACTTCAGCGCCTGGCTCAGACGATCTTCCAGCAGCAGACGATCCGGCAGGCGGGTCAGGTTGTCATGCAACGCCAGCTGCATCAGCTCGGAGTTGGCTTTTTCCAGCGAGCTGGCCAGCACCGATGTACGTGACTGCAGACGCGCGTCGAGAATCGAGACGATCAACGTGATGGCCAGCACGGCCAGCGTCAGCACGATGACCAGCAATGCCAGCCAGTTGGTGTCCACCCCGTTAGACGCACCGCAGAAGCTGCCCTCGGGGAAGCTCGCCGCCGCCATGCCGGTGTAGTGCATTCCGGCGATCGCCAAGCCCATGATCAGCGAGGCCATACCGCGCCAGACCCGCAGGTTGTTCACATTGGAGCGCAGTCGGAAGGCCAGCCACAGTGCGGCGCCGGAAGCCAGGACGGCGATCACCACCGATACGATCAGCCATCCCGTGTGGTAGAGGATTCCTGGCTGCATGCGCAGCGCAGCCATGCCGCTGTAGTGCATCACAGCGATACCGGCGCCAATCAGCAGTGCGCCTTGGAACAGGCGACTCCACGGTAGATCGCGCTGACAGACCAGCCACAGCGCCAGAGCAGACGCGCCGATGGAGATGATCAGCGAGCCGGCAGTGATCAGGGGGTCATAGCCCAACGGAATCGGCAGACTGAACGCAAGCATGCCGATGAAATGCATCGACCAGATCCCCAGCCCCATCGAGAACGCGCCGCCAGCCAACCACAACCGTGCCGCGCGACCTTTGGCCGCTGCGACTCGTCCGGCCATATCGAGCGCGGTATACGAAGCCAGCACGGCAACAACGAACGAGAAAAACACGAGGATGTTGTTGTAATTACCGACCAGCATGGGGCTGTCTTCCAGGGAGAATTAAGGGGAGAATCTTGACCGAATAACCAATAAAGGCGAAGTGCCATCTATCAGGCACAGCACTGCCAAGGGGTGCGTCGACGTGCGGCACTCAGCTAATGTGTCGGTCCCCACGCGGTTTTCTGAATAAGCAAACGCAATTAGCTGCCAAACGGTTGCGCCCGGGCCTTTGGGGCTGGTTAGTTTCCGCCAACGCGTAGACTCGCCCGAAGTCGCTTGCTGGTCACGGCGCTCAGGTAACTGGAAAACCTTGACCAAGCCAGGAACATGAGGCGAAATGCCATCAAGCTTTGCGGATGTTCAAGCTGCTTGGCCAAAGCCACGCCGCAGGCGCACCTTTCGGGCAGAATTAGTTTTCCTGTCGAACTGGAACGCCTGCCAGCAATTCGAATCAAACCCGACTACCGCAGCATCTCCCCACAAGGACCCGCGCCAATGGCCTCATTGCAACAACGTACCTTCAATGTCATTGCCAAAAACGAGCAGGAACTGCTCGATAGCTGGACCCGCGAACTCGAAGCCAGCGGTATGTACCGCAACGTCAAGATCGACGAATTCCGCCAGCAAACCGCTGATTTCATACGTTTGTTGATAGCAGGTGCTGGGCAGACCGATTCGACCGACCTCAGGGGAGCGAGCTGGGAAGACATGCGTCTTTTCCTGGAACGGCTGTCGCACAGCCGCGTGCTGCTAGGTTTCGACTCGCAGCAAACCGCCGGCTTTATCTTTTCGTTCAAGCGCCCATTGATGCCGTTGTTGCAGACCGAATATGCCGACGAGCCGAACATCCTGGCCGAGCAGCTGTGGGCGCTGTCCGAGCTGATCGATCAGCTGGGTCTGCACACTGTCCGCACTTTCCAGAAATCACGCGAGGCAGTCATCAAGCGGCAACAGGAAGAGTTGCTGGAACTCTCAACCCCGGTGGTCAAACTCTGGGACGGCGTACTGGCACTGCCGATGATCGGC
>DPSI01000101.1:4372-5215 GCA_003527165.1 Pseudomonas sp. | reverse complement strand
TTCCTTCGCCTGGTTGGCGATTTGCTGGAATTGGTTCTCGTCTGCACCGGGGACCCTGGCTTTCAGCGTCAGCGCAATGGTGGTGATCGAGAAGCCCTCGCCGACTTTGTCCAGTGTGACCTCCGCCGTCGTGTCTATGCGCTCGGCGGTGAGGCCGGCCTGGCCGAGCATCATCGACAGCGCCATGGAAAAGCAACTCGCATGGGCCGCGCCGATCAGCTCCTCGGGATTGGTGCCGGGAGTGTCTTCGAAGCGGGTATTGAAGCCGTAAGGGTTGTCATTTAGCGCGCCGCTTTGTGTGCTGATGGTGCCTTTGCCGCTTTTCAGGTCACCTTGCCAGACGGCGGATGCTGTTTTTTTCATGGTTCCTCCGGATGCCGCGTGGATGAATGGCGGTGCTGGTCCGCCGCTTGGCTGCACGCGGAACAAGCAGGCCGACCTGCCGGTCGGCCTGCTTCGTGGCTTAATGCTGTTCGGCTGCGAGAATGGCGTTCGCCAACTGCATATCACTCGCCTGCAACTGCGGTTGCTCGCTGCGTAGCTTTAAGAGCATCGCTTCGAGATAGGGACCGCGAATGGCGCCATCGCTGGCGACGAAGCTACCGGCGTCCTCACGCGCGGCGGCAACCAGCTTGTCGTCGCGGAAGGTCATGTAGGTGGAGGCTGTGGTCGCGCCCGAAGAAAGAATCTGCCGGACGAAGCCGTTGTCTGCCATCGCCGCGCCAAAGGGAATACAGCTCAAGGCGATTGCCGCCAGTATTGTTTTGCGCATGTTGATGTCTCCGCTTGATCCTTCATTAGAGAGTGCGCAGCGGCAGGCAGAGTTCCTCGGCGTTATTCCCT
>DPSI01000101.1:3748-4290 GCA_003527165.1 Pseudomonas sp. | reverse complement strand
GGACCTTGGCGCCGAGCATGTCGACGCTGAAGGGCTTGGCCAGCATGTCCATCCCGGGCCCCAGGAACTCGCCGCGAACCTCGGCATTCGGCGCATAGCCGGTAATGAACAGCACTTGCAGATCTGGCCGGTGTTGGCGGACGATTTCGGCCAGTTGTCGGCCGTTGATTCCCGGCAGGCCGATATCACTGACCAGCAGATCGATTCGCTGATCGCTTTGCAAATGGGGCAGGGAGCTGGTGCCGTCCACCGCTTCGAGGACCTTGTAGCCCAGCTCCTGCAGCACCTCGACCACCAACATGCGGACCGCGGCTTCATCTTCCACGACCAGTACGGTTTCATTGGTTTGGGCGCCCTGGATCGTCACGGGTGCGCTGTGATCTTCCTCCTGTTGTTCCGTCTGCGTCCGATTGCGCGGCAGGAACAAGGTGATCAGTGTGCCCTGCCCGGGCGTGCTGTCGATGCGCACGTGGCCACCGGTTTGCTTGACGAAGCCATAAACCATCGACAGCCCGAGGCCGGTGCCCTGGCCGATGGGTTTG
>DPSI01000101.1:893-3501 GCA_003527165.1 Pseudomonas sp. | reverse complement strand
CTGGCCGATGGGTTTGGTGGTAAAGAACGGATCGTAGGCCTTGGCGACCACTTCCGGCGGCATGCCGGAACCGTTATCGGCCACGCTGAGGGTGACATAGTCGCCCGGCTCGGGCCCGTCGGGCTGCGAGCTGTTGATCTGTACGCAGCCGGTTTGAATAACCAGCCTGCCGCCGTTGCTCATGGCGTCGCGGGCGTTGATCACCAGATTGAGCAGGGCGTTTTCCAGTTGGTGCGCATCGGTATAGGCCAGCCAGGGTTCCGGCTGCAGGCGGGTATCGAACTCGATGTGCTCGGCCATGGTGCGGCGCAGCATGTCTTCCATCGACTCTACCAGCCGGTTGACATCCACCGGTTGTGGATCCAGCGACTGGCGACGGGCGAAGGCCAGCAGGCGGTGGGTCAGCGCGGCGGCACGATTGGCCGAGCTGGTCGCAGCGTCGACATAGCGGCCGAGATCGTTTACCTGACCGCTGGCGACCCGCCGCTGGATCAAGTCGAGCGCGCCGAGCACGCCGGTCAGCATGTTGTTGAAATCGTGGGCGAGACCACCGGTGAGCTGGCCGATGGCTTCCATCTTCTGAGCATGGCGCAGGGTTTCCTCGGCACGTTCGCGCTCACTCATTTCCACGTGCAGCAGGTGGTTGATCTCGGCCAGTTCGCGGGTGCGCTCGGCAACGCGCCGTTCGAGGTTGTCGTTCAGCTCGCGCAGCGCCTCTTCAGCGGCTACCTGGGCGGTGATGTCGGTGTTGGTACCGAACCAGCGGGTGACCTGGCCGAGGTCGTCGCGAATGGGCACCGCACGCGAGAGGAACCAGCGGTACTGGCCGTCCTTGCCGCGCAGCGGGAAAGTTTCTTCCCAGGTTGAACCGATCGCCACGGCGCGTTTCATCGAGGCGCTGACGCGTACATGGTGATCGGGGTGGTGCACCGAGCGCCAGCCCAGCGCGCGCATGGCTTCCAGGGTGGTTCCGGTGTAGTCGTACCAGCGTTTGTTGTACCAGTAGATGCGGCCCGCCGGATCGGCCATCCAGGCAAACTGGCTCATGTTGTCGGCGAGGGTGCGGAACTGCTCTTCGCTGGCGCGTAAGGCCCGTTCGGCGCGCATCCGCTCGTCGGCGGTCCAGGCACGGTCTGCGACTTCGCGGATAAAGGAGATGTCCTCTTCGGCCCATTGCCGCGGGCGATCCTGCAGCAGGATCAAGGCGGCGATCAGGCGGCCCTGGTCCTGCAACGGCACGCAGACCAGGCTCTGGATGCGTCGCAGCCGCAGGCTCGACGCCTGCGCGGCGGTGCGAGTGTCATGCAGGACGTCTTCCACCACCACCAGTTCGTCGTTCTGCAGGTCGTAGATGAAGTCGCCGTAGTCGGCGAAGCACATGCGCTCGCTATAGTCCCCCAGTGCACCGTCGCTCCAGTAGCGTTCGATAGTGGCGTACTGGCCGCCGGGGTCGAGCGTCAGGAAGGCTGCGCGAGTCACATTCAGGGTCATTCCCAGGGCGCGCACGGCCGCCGTAACGATGGTGATGCTATCCGGCTGCCCGCGCAGCAGGTCGCCCAGTTCCATGAGCACCGATTGGCGCTGCTCGGTGATCTGGCGCTCCTGTATCTGTTCTTCGAGCAGGGCGTTCATGCGCAGCAGCTTCAGCTCCGCGTTGCGCTCGTCGGTGATATCCCGGGCGGTGCCGAGCAGGCGGGTCCTGCCATCGGCATCGAGCACGCGACGGCCGCGGTTGGCCAGCCAGCGGAACCGGTCGCTGGCCTCGTCATAGACTCGATAGTCGAGGTTCAGCTCTCCACCGCCAATGCCTTCGAGGGCGCTGCGGAAGGTGTCGAGCAGGACGCGCCGATCGTCGGTATGGACCCGCGCGAGGAATTGATCGACAGGCAGTGCCGGCTCGTTCGGTGCGATGCCGGCGAGCATTTTCAGCTGCGCATCCCAATGCAGCGTGTTGCGTTCGAAGTCGTACTCCCAGACACCGATCGAGGCGATTTCGTTGGCCAGGCTGACCCGTTGTTCGGCCTCCAGCAACGCCTTGCGCGCACGTGCACGGTCGGCGGCGGCGCGGATGCGCTCAGCCACTTCGCGCACCAGTGAGACGTCGGCCTGGCTCCAGGACCGCGGTTGGCGACTGGCGAACAGCAGGAAGGTGCAATGCTCGCTCTGCTCCAACAGCGGAGCCAGCAGCAGGCTGCGATAGCCGAGCTGATCATGCAGGGCGCCGCAGTTGCCGCGGCAGTCGGCCTCGTCGAGCAGGTCTTCGAACGGCACGATGAGCCCCTGCGACAGACGCAGGCGCAGGGGCCCCGCGCAACCGCCCAAGGGGAACGGATCGGACCGATGCTGGCCGATGTTCTGCGGCCATTGCTTGTCGATGAGCAAGCCACCGTGTTCGTCGAGATGACCGCTGGCAATGCACTCGACCGCCATCAACGGGGCCAACTGCTCAGCCATGATATCGGTCAGTCCGATACGGCCATCGGTGTCCTGGAGGTGGTCGCTGAGATCCAGCAGATAGCTCTGCTGCGCCTCGCCGCGGGCTCGCTCGCTGATATCGGTGAAGGTGCAGATGGCGCCTTGCAGCACCCCGTCGCGGTACAGCGGCGCG
>DPSI01000101.1:0-673 GCA_003527165.1 Pseudomonas sp. | reverse complement strand
CGTGCCGTCTGGATGGCTATGGTGGACGACCTGGTGCAGCTGGTGGCCAAGCACCTGATCCTTGCTGGCGAAACCGAGCAGCCTGACGAACGCCTCGTTGCATAGCGTGACGAAGCCGTGGGTATCGATGGAATAGAAGCCCTCGCTGGCCGAATCCAGCAAGCGGCGGGTGAACGCCTCGCTTTCCAGCCGCTCGGTCTCGGCGCGGCGACGCTCGTGTATGTCCTGCGCCACCAGCACCCAGTGCAACAGGCGGCCGTCGCAGTCGTAGACTGGCGCGCCGCAGCCCTGGAACCAGCGCGGAGAGCCATCGGCCGCGAGCAAGGGCACTTCGAAACTGCCGGATTTGCCGCTTTTCAGTGCTGCGCCCCACTGCTGCAGCACCGCGTTCCGGTGGTCCGGCGCGACGGCATTCAGCCAGCCCCAGCCGGCCGATTCGCCGGACGACATCCCGGTGAAATCGCGCCAGTAGCGATTGCAGAAGATCAGCGAGCCGCTGGCATCGCACTGCCAGATCACCTGCGGGCTGAGATCGACCAGCGCGCGGTAGCGCTCCTCGGCCTCTCGAACCGAAGCCGCGTAGCCCAGTACACCGTCGCTATGCCGGTCTTTCTCTTTGTATTCATGGCTGCAGCGCAGCTCCAGCAGCGCCATGACCTGACGGGCCAGCGCC
>DPSI01000447.1:2031-3197 GCA_003527165.1 Pseudomonas sp. | reverse complement strand
GAGCGGAGCTGGCGAGCGTGGCTCGGCGGATGGTCGCGGCACTCGCAAGGATGGACGCGGCAAGAAAGCAGATGCATCGTCCTCCAAAGAGCGCGAGCCGGTCAGTGCGGAGGTTCGCAAGAGCCGCGAGATGAAAAAGGCTCTGCTTGACAATGCCAAAGGGGAAAAGCCAGCAAAAAGCAAACCCAAGCGCAGCTCCTCGAAGCCCAAAACGGCCGGTAAATCATCTGCCAAACCGGACGGCGCTGCGCCGCGCAAGCGTAAGGCCAAGTCATGAGTGATCTGGAAAAGATCTATGGGCTCCACGCCGTAGAGGCTTTGCTGCGCCATCATCCGAAGCGGGTCAAGCAAGTCTGGCTCGCCGAAGGGCGTGATGATCCGCGCGTTCAGACACTGATCCAGTTGGCCGCGCAGTCGAAAGTACGCGTCGCCCAGTGCGAGCGCCGCGAGATGGATGCCTGGGTCGAAGGCGTGCATCAGGGGGTGGTCGCCGACGTGAGCCCCAGCCAAGTCTGGGGCGATGCAATGCTCGAAGAACTGCTGGATCGAACAGAGGGCGCACCGCTGCTGCTGGTGCTCGACGGGGTCACGGACCCTCACAACCTGGGCGCCTGCCTGCGTACCGCCGACGCCGCCGGAGCGTTGGCGGTGATCATCCCCAAGGACAAGTCTGCCACCCTGAACGCCACGGTGCGCAAGGTGGCCTGCGGTGCGGCGGAAGTCATTCCGCTGGTGGCGGTCACCAATCTCGCGCGGACGCTGGAAAAGCTGCAGCAGCGCGGCCTGTGGATTGTCGGTACGGCGGGTGAAGCCGAGCGAGAGATGTACGATCAGGATCTCAGCGGGCCCATCGTTCTGGTGATGGGGGCGGAGGGCAAAGGCATGCGGCGTCTGACTCGCGAACACTGTGATTTCCTGGTTCGGCTGCCGATGGCCGGGAGTGTCAGTAGCCTCAACGTGTCGGTTGCCACCGGCGTCTGCCTGTTTGAAGCGTTGCGCCAGCGTCGAACGGCAAGCCGCTGATGGCTTGATGACGGCGCCGTTAGGCGCCGATCCTCCCCTGAATGCCGTTCCCCTCGAAACGGATTGTTCCCGCCGCGGTCAATTATCCGTTCCGGGGCTGGCTGGCGGCCTCTTGGGTTAATGTTGGTTGGTGCTCGGGTACG
>DPSI01000447.1:897-1988 GCA_003527165.1 Pseudomonas sp. | reverse complement strand
CGCGGCCAGCGCCAGGCTCGCATCATGGAGGTTGTATGCCGCAACGCCCGCCTTTCGAGGCACTGTTCAGGACTTCTCCGAACGCCTATCTATTGCTTGACCGAGAGCTCACCATCCTCGATGCCAACGATGCGTACCTGAAACTCATGGCGCGCGCGCTTGAAGACATCGCCGGGCGGCGTATAGATGATGCGTTCGCTGCTGATCCGCAGGCGCCACGAGCGACCCATGTCGACGAGCTACTAGAGTCGTTTGAGCGCGTACTGCGCAACAAGACCATGGACACCTTGCCGGTCATCCGCTATTCGATCGCGCTGAGCTCCGATAAGGGGGCGTCGCACCAAGATCGTTACTGGAGCGCGACGCATACACCACTGCTCGATGAGCAGGGCGAGGTGACCGCTATCCTGCAGCACACCGTGGATATCACCGAACTGCAAATGCTCAAGGGCTCCCTGCGCTCAGCTGAATCCCAGGGGCAGCCCTTGCAGCAGATCGAGGCGTCAGTCATGTCGCGCGCCAAGTCGATGCAGGATGAGGGCAATCAGCTTCGTCAACTGTTCGCCCAGGCGCCGGGTTTCGTTTGCTTCTTGCGTGGCCCGGAGCACGTATTCGAGCTGGTCAACGAGGCTTATCAGCAACTTACCGGTCATCGTGAGCTGCTCGGAAAGAGAGTGCTTGATGGCTTGCCCGAACTTCAAGGGCAAGCGTTTATCGACCTGTTGGATCAGGTTTACCAGTCCGGCGAGCCTTACATCGGTAGGGCTATGCGCGCGTTGCTGCAGCGTCGTCCCAATATGGCGCCGGAAGAAGTCTTCGTCGACTTCGTATTCCAGCCGATCATCGAACGCGACGGGCGAATCTCGGGCATTTTCGTGCAGGGTAGCGATGTGACCGAGCAGCAGCGCAGTCAGCAGGAATTGCAGGCGTATCGTGAGCATCTCGAAGAACTGGTTCGCGACCGAACGCGCGAGCTGATGCGTAGTGAGTCCGAGCGGCAAGCGGCAGAGGCGGCGTTGATGCAGTCGCAGAAGCTTGAGGCGGTGGGTAAGCTGACCGGTGGCATCGCCCACGATTTCAACAACATGCTG
>DPSI01000447.1:0-819 GCA_003527165.1 Pseudomonas sp. | reverse complement strand
CACGATTTCAACAACATGCTGCAGATCATCGGCGGAAACCTGCAGCTGTTGCGCCGCAACCTTGGTGCTGACGAGACGGCGAAGCGGCGTCTGGAGTCGGCGGTCGGCGGTGTGGAGAAAGGTGCGCGTCTGGCGTCCCAGCTACTCGCGTTCGCCAGCCGTCAGCCGCTTCAGCCACAGTCGGTCGATCTGGGCGAATTGCTCGCGCAAATGAGCGAGCTGCTGAATGGCGCGCTGGGTCGGGCAGTGCACGTGGATGTCGATATCCAGGCGAACCTTTGGCCGGTCTTCGCCGACGTGGGTAATCTGCAGGCCGCGATTCTCAACCTTACGGTCAATGCGCGTGACGCTATGGCGGGTAGCGGTGCGTTGTGTGTGCGCTTGCGCAACCGCTCATTGGACGCCGGGCAGCTTGCGGGCGAGCCGAGTGCCGTTGCAGGTCCCTACGTGGAACTGAGCGTCATCGACGAGGGTGAGGGGATGAGTCCTGAAGTCTTGAAGCGAGCGTTCGAGCCGTTCTTCACGACTCGTCAGGACGCCAATGCCTCCGGTCTCGGTCTGAGTATGGTGTATGGTTTCGTCAAGCAGAGCGGTGGGTTCGTTGTGCTGGACAGCGAAGAGGGCCGCGGTACGTCCGTCCGGGTTTATCTGCCGAGCGCCGAAGCAGAGTACATGCGTGAGACGGCGGGCGACAGCGGACGGGATTCAGCGTCCGTGGCGAGCTCCGATGTGGCCGAGGCGGCGCCGGAGCAGTCCGCTGGTTTGAGTATTCTCTTCGTCGAGGATGACCCCACGTTGCGCATGCTCACAACGAACCCA
>DPSI01000269.1 GCA_003527165.1 Pseudomonas sp. | reverse complement strand
CGTCCGCGGACGGTTCCATGAGTAGAACGGCATCGTCTACGTCAAACTCCGGCACTTCTTTTTTGAGAGCCATTATTGTTTTCCTGTTCTGAGTTCGACAACAGGCTCGGGCGGCACGCGTTCCCTGGCATCGCTCAAGCCCCTCCTAGTGCCAGAACAGGCAGCATCAAATCAACGCTTTGGCAGATATTGCAGCGGGTCCACGGGCTTACCTTGGCGGCGAATCTCGAAGTGCAGCTTCACCCGGTCGGTCCCAGTCGATCCCATCTCGGCAATGGTTTGCCCAGCTTTGACTTGTTGACCCTCCTGAACCAGCAGCCTGCGGTTGTGGCCGTAGGCACTTACATAGGTATCGCTGTGCTTGATGATCACAAGTTCGCCGTAACCCCGTAAACCACTGCCGGCGTACACAACAGCCCCATCAGAAGCAGCTAAAACAGGCTGTCCTAATTCCCCGGCGATATCAATGCCTTTATTCAAACTGCCGTTTGAGGAAAACCGACCGATCACTGTGCCGCCCGCAGGCCAGGCCCAGCCGCTTGCGGAGCGGGCCACCGGCTTGACCGGCGTAGTCGCAACGGGCGTCTTCGGTGGCGACACGCTGGGCCTGGTCAACGGGGGTGGAATCGGGACGGGCGTCGTGACCACTTCAGGCTTAGGGCTTGGCGTCGGTGTCGGACGGATAGCAACGGTTCGGGGCACCTGCCCGCTGAAGCGAATCGTTTGCCCCGGATAGATGACATGGGGTGGACTGATGCGATTGAGTCGCGCCAGATCCCGCCAATCCCAGCCAAATCGAAAGGCGATTGACCACAGCGTATCGCCACGCTGGACGACATACTGGCCACTGGTAACGCGATCACGGCTGTTGCGATCCACTACATGCACGCCACCAGATGGTGAACTGGCGCACCCGGCCAGCACCATGCACGCCAAGATGACGGCAAGCGTGCTACGGACGGGCGAGGTGCTTATCCACCGCATGCTGGCTGTGAGCTTCACTGCTCGCTCCCTTTGATCGACAGGCTGTTCAGACTGTTTCCGCCATCGGCTGACGCCGTCCGGCGAACCATTCGAGTCCGAGCACGAGGGCGATGCCAGCCACTGCCAGCAGTATCGCCAACAACAGTTGCGGATCCTGTCCGGTCAGATCGCCATAGGTACCAGGCAGCAGGTTCTGCTCGAGCAAGGGCACGCGATCACCGTGGGAATCGACGCGCCAGTTCAGGGTTTCCTTCCAGGGCCATACCTTGTTCAGCGAACCGAGCATCAGCCCGGTCAGAAAAGCCAGAGTGAGGTCCCGCCAGCGCTGCAGTACCCAGCTCAGCAACCGGGCAAAGCTCAGCAGGCCCACCAGGCAGCCAGCCGCGAAGGTCAGCATGACGCCCAGATCCAGCGCCTTGACCGCCCCTAGGACGACCGGATACAAGCCAAGCAATACCAGAATGAAGCTGCCGGAAATGCCCGGCAGGATCATCGCGCAAATGGCGATGGCCCCGGCGAAGAACAGGCTGATGCTGCTCGCGCTCCACTGCATGGGCGCCGCCACGGTGATCCAGTAGGCAAAGCCGATCCCCAGACCCAGACTGACCAGCCGTGACAGGCTTCGTCGCTGGATTTCCTTGCTGACCAGATGCACCGAAACCAGGATCAGGCCGAAGAAGAACGACCAGACCGGAATAGGATGGTGTTCCAGGAGATAGGTGATCAGCTTGGCCAGGCTAAGCACGCTGGTGAGGATGCCGGCGAACAGGACCAGCAGGAAACCTGCGTTGGCGATACGCCATGCTTCGCTAACGCGACCACGCAGCAACGGGCCTACCGCGTTTGGCACAGCGCCGATGGAGCGCAACAGTTCATCGTAGATGCCGGTAATGAATGCCACTGTTCCGCCCGACACGCCGGGAACCACATCCGCTGCGCCCATGGCCATGCCCTTGGCGTATAACAACAACGCGTTTTTCATGCTTCCTTCCGCTGAGATCAAACTACAGGTCCATTGAGCAGCGGCACGAAGCGTACGGTGTCCAGCAGATGGCGGGAAAAACCGTCTTCCTCTCGAATGATCAGCATCAACTGCTGGACTTCGCCAACCCCGACCGGAATCACCAGCCGCCCGCCGGGAGCCAGTTGATCGAGCAGGGCCTGTGGCACATCGGCTGCCGCCGCGGTAACGATGATGCCGTTGTAGGGAGCCAGCGCAGGCCAACCTTCCCAACCATCACCCCAGCGAAAGACCACGTTGCGCAACTTGAGTTCGACCAGACGCTCTTTTGCCCGGTCCTGCAGCGCCTGAATGCGCTCGACGGAGAAAACCCGCTCGACCAGTTGAGCCAGCACGGCGGTCTGATAACCAGAACCGGTACCGATCTCCAGCACCTTATCCAGCGGGCCGTCGGCCAACAGCAGCTCGCTCATGCGCGCGACCATGAAAGGCTGCGAGATGGTCTGGTTATGACCGATGGGCAGCGCAGTATCTTCATAGGCGCGATGGGACAGGGCTTCATCGACAAACAGATGGCGCGGCGTGCGTCGAATGACTTCCAGTACGCGCGGGTCCGATAGGCCCTCCTCGTACAGCCGTTGGATCAGGCGGTCACGGGTGCGTTGCGAAGTCATGCCGGTGCCGTGGCGCAGCAGATCGTCTGGTCCGCGATGGTTCACAGCACGCCCTCCAGCCAGTTATCGAGCCCCTTGAACGCCTCGTGGAAGGTCCGATCGAGCTGCAACGGGGTGATCGATACGTAACCCTGCATCACCGCATGAAAATCGGTTCCCGGCCCACCGTCCTCGACGTCACCGGCTACCGAAATCCAGTAACCGTCCTTTCCGCGCGGGTTCGCCTGCTTGATTGGAGGCTTGGCGCGGCTACGGTGGCCGAGTCGGGTCAGCTGGATGCCACGGATGTGATCGAGCGGCAGGTTGGGCACGTTGACACTGAGCACGGTACGCGGCGGCAGGTCGAGCGCTTGTTGATGCTCGATCAGTTTGCGCGCGACATACGCAGCGGTCGGCAGATTGTCCGGCAGCCGGGACACCAACGAAAAGGCGAATGCGGGTTTGCCGGTGAAGCGCCCCTCGATGGCCGCAGCGACCGTGCCGGAATACAACACGTCGTCGCCCAGATTCGCGCCCATGTTGATGCCGGAAACCA
>DPSI01000276.1 GCA_003527165.1 Pseudomonas sp. | reverse complement strand
CGCTGGAGCGGCGCTATTCGGCGAGCCCGAACGAACGCTTCTTCACCGGCGCGGGTATGCACCGTTTCGGCAACTTCCGCCGTGAAGACGACGGTCGCCTGCCGACCATGCGCGAGGCGCTGCAGGAGTCGATCAACCTACCGTTCGTGCGGCTGATGCGCGATCTCGTCAGTTACAGCACCTATCAAACCTCCAACGGTGCCGAGCTGTTGAAGAGCGACGATAACCCGGAGCGGCGCGAGTACCTGAGGCGTTTCGCCGACCGCGAGGGCTCGGTCTTCATTCAGCGTTTCTGGAAAAAGTACCGCGGCAAGACCGACGCGGAACGCATCGAAGCGCTTCTCGACGGCATGCGGCCCACGCCGCCTAGGCTTGCCGCCGTGCATCGTTACCTGATGCCGGAAGCCGATCGTGCCACCTTCGATCGCTTTCTCCAGAACAACCTGCCCGACGTAGAACTCAGCGACAAGGCACTCGACTCGCTGTACACCCGTTATGGCCCAGGTGCCTACAGCCTGCCGGACCAGGGGTATATCGCCCGTGTGCATCCACTGGATCTGTGGCTGCTGGGGTATTTGATCAAGCACCCCGACGCCGGGATCTCGGAGGTGATTGATGCCAGCAAAGCCGAGCGCCAGGAAGTCTATGGCTGGCTATTCCGCAGCCGCCACAAGAGCGCCCGCGACAGCCGTATCCGTATCATGCTGGAAGTGGAGGCGTTTACCGATATCCACCGCCGCTGGCAGCGCCTGGGCTATCCATTCGATCATCTGGTGCCGTCGCTGGCTACCGCATTGGGCAGCTCCGGCGACCGCCCGGCCGCGCTGGCGGAATTGATGGGGATCATCGTCAACGACGGCGTGCGGCTACCCAGCGTGCGCATCGACAGCCTGCATTTCGCCGCCGACACGCCCTATGAGACCCGTCTGGGAATCAAGCCGGATGCTGGCGCTCGGGTGTTGCACAGCGAAGTGGCCGCGGCCTTGCGCGAG
Source organism: Pseudomonas sp. (assembly GCA_003527165.1). Classification (GTDB taxonomy): domain Bacteria; phylum Pseudomonadota; class Gammaproteobacteria; order Pseudomonadales; family Pseudomonadaceae; genus Stutzerimonas. The sequence goes on along the minus strand of DPSI01000276.1, from coordinate 6,389 downwards.
GCGCTTGCCAGCGTGGTCGAGGGCGGTACGGCGCGGCGCTTGCGTGGCAGCTTCCTGCAGACGGACGGCGAGCCGCTGCGGGTCGGTGGCAAAACCGGAACGGGTGATAACCGCATTCAGACCATCGGCGCCGGTGGACGATTGATTAGTTCGTTGGCGCTGAATCGCACCGCTACTTTCGTCTTTTTCCTTGGTCCGAACCACTTCGGTACCTTGACCGCCTATGTTCCCGGGCGCGGCGCCGACAGCTTCCGGTTCACCTCGGCGCTGCCGGTGCAGGTCCTCAAGGGCATGGCGCCGATTTTGCAGCCCTATCTGCAGATCGGCGCGCAAACGCAGTGCCGGCCACCGGCAGAGCCGATCAAGCCCACGCTCACCGCCGGTATGGCTTCGAGGTCCTGAACCCGCCAGCGGCGGTGCGTCGCTGGCACTCGTCATTCGGAAATCTTGCCGGGCGCCTGCCGCTCGGCGAGACTGGTCGCTCAGTGCGCCTGTGGCGGCGCCGCGCAAGGATGATGGCGAGCATGAAACTACCGATCTACCAGGTCGATGCATTCACCCATGAGCGTTTCAAGGGCAACTCCGCGGCCGTGGTGCCGCTGGAGCATTGGCTGAGCGACGCGCAAATGCAATCGATCGCCATGGAGAACAACCTGTCGGAGACCGCCTTTCTGCTTCGCGAGTGGGATGGTGCCTTTCATATCCGTTGGTTCTCGCCGCTCACTGAAATCGATTTCTGCGGCCACGCCACCCTTGCCAGCGCCTACGTCCTGCTCGATCAGGGAATGGCTATCGCACCGCTGACCTTCCGGGCGGCGGCGGTGGGTGATATCAGCATCGCGCAACTGGACGATGGCCGGCTGGAGATGAACTTTCCCAATCGCCAACCTGAGCGAGTCGATGCCCCACCGGGAGCGTTACTCGATGGCCTGGGCGCACATCCCCTGGCGGTACTGAAAAACGGTCAGGCCTGGTTCGCCGTCTACGAGGATGAGCATCAGGTGCGGCAGTTGATGCCCGACCTCGCGGCGCTCAAGTCGCTCGCGCCACTGGATGTCGTGATCACCGCACCGGGACGCGACCAGGATTTCGTTTCGCGTTACTTCTGGCCGGCCAACGGAGGCGATGAAGATCCGGTCACCGGGTCCATCCATGCTGGTCTCGCACCCTATTGGGCCAGGCGTCTGGGCAAGTCGTCGCTGGTTGCTCTGCAGGCCTCGCGCCGCGGTGGCCTGCTGTATTGCCGGGTGGAAGGCGAGCGGGTTTTCGTTGCGGGGCATGCGGTGCAGTATCTGCAGGGCATGATCGAGATCTAGCGCCGTTCTGGCATTCGTTGTCAGGGTCGTTTCAGAACGACTTGATCATTCGTCCGAGCAATTCCATGGCCTTCTCGCTGCGTGCATCCCAAGGATGGCCATGGTTCAGACGCGCACAGTTTCTGAAGCGCTGGGTGGCGGAGAATATCGGGCCGGGAGCGAGGCTGATGCCTTGGGCGAGGGCGAGCTGGAGCAGCTGTAGCGCGTCCACCTGTTCGGGGAATTCGAACCAGAGGAAATAGCCGCCACTGGGGCGGGTCACGCGAGTGCTGGTCGGGAAGTGACGGGCGGCGGACGAGAGCATGGCGCCTTGCTGCATTTCCAGCGCGTGACGCAGCTTGCGCAGGTGACGATCGTAGCCACCGTGCTGCAGGTAATCGGCAATGGCCGCCTGGGCTGGAACCGAGGGTGAGAGAGTGGTCATCAGCTTGAGGCGACTGATCTTCTCGGCGTAACGCCCTCCAGCGACCCACCCGACCCGGTAGCCGGGTGCAAGGCTTTTGGAGAATGAACCGCAATGCATCACCAAGCCCTCGCGGTCATGGCTTTTGACCGGTTTGGGTGGTTCTCGCGTGTAGTAGAGTTCGGCGTAAACATCGTCCTCGATCAAGGGGACCTGATGCTGGCACAGCAGGTTGTAAAGCTGCTGTTTCTTCACCTCACCCATGCTGGCACCAAGCGGATTCTGCAGGCTGCTCATGAACCAGCAGGCCTTGATCGGCAGATTGGCGAGGCTACCCGCGAGCGTTTCCAGGTCGATACCGTCGCGCGGATGCACCGGGATTTCCACCGCCTTGAGCTTGAGTCGCTCCAGCACCTGCAAGGTGGCATAGAAAGCTGGCGCCTCGATGGCGACCAGATCGCCCGGCTCGGTCACGACCTGCAGGCAGAGGTTCAGCGCCTCCATGGCGCCGGTGGTGATTACCAGCTCCTCCATCGGCAGCATCACCCCGCTGACCATGTAGCGCAGGGCGATTTGCCGGCGCAGGTCTGGGTTGCCAGCGGTCATCTCGGCGATCACCTCGCGCGCCGGCATGTCTCGCACGCTCTGCGCCATGGAGCGCGCCAGGCGCTGCAGAGGGAAGAGTTCCGGGCTGGGGAAGGCGGAGCCGAAAGGCACGGTGTCTGGATCACGTAGCGAGGCGAGCACCGAGAACACCAGTTCGCTGACACCGACATCCGTGGTTTCGGTCAGGCGTGGGCTGATGTCGGGTTCGTGGAGCGGGCCCTTGGCATGCTCGCGAACGAAATAGCCCGAGCGCGCCCGGGCCTGGATCAGCCCGCGATCCTCGAGCAGGTAGTAGGCCTGGAACACGGTGGACGGGCTGACGCCGTAGGTTCGACTGGCATGACGCACCGAGGGCACCTTCTGTCCGGACGCCAGCACCCCAGTGCGGATCAGTTCGGCAATCTCGTCGGCGAATTTCTCGTAGCGCTTCATGTGCTGGCTCACGGTTAGGGCGCGCAGCACGACACTCCGGCAAGGCCTCGATGCGCGTGCTTTGGGGGGCATGTTCGCAATACCGGCCGCATTCTACCGAACCCTGGGCGCGATGAAGGTGCTCGGAGCGCTCACTCGGCTCGTCGGGTCAGCCATGTCGCTGACGGCGAAGCGCAGTTCGCGGCGCGAGACGCCGTCGCTGTCGAGCAGCGCCACGCTGACCGGCAGATCGACGATCTCCCCAGGTGCCAGGCTGACCTCGCCCGAGCCGTGCAGCTCGAATGGACCTTCATCCAGGGTGATCAGGTAGTCGCGGCGCTGCTGGGTCTTGTTGATGACTTTCAGGCTGTACATATTTTCGATCTGGCCCTGTGTGTTTTCCCGGTACAGCGTGCGGTCTTTGGTCACGTCCAGCGACAGCATTGGTCGCGCATCCAGCGCCCAGACGAAGGCACCGATCATTATCGATAGCGCCGCGGCATAGCCGACAAAACGTGGTCGCAGCAGATGGGTCCTGCCGCCCTCCAGGGCGCGTTCGGAGGTATAGCGGACCAGGCCTCGGGCATACCCCATCTTGTCCATCACGCTGTCGCAGGCGTCGATGCAGGCGCCGCAGCTGAGGCAATCGAGCTGCAGACCGTCGCGAATGTCGATCCCGGTGGGGCAGACCTGCACGCACAGGGTGCAGTCGATGCAATCACCAAGGCCCTGAGTACGTGGGTCGCTGTCCTTGCGGCGGGCGCCACGCTGCTCACCCCGTGCGGCATCGTAGGCCACCACCAAGGTGTCGGCGTCGAGCATCACGCTTTGGAAGCGCGAATAGGGACACATGTGCACGCAGACTTTTTCCCGCAGCCAGCCGGCATTGATATAGGTAGCGGCGGTGAAGAAGAACAGCCAGAAGCCGGCGGTCGGGCCTAGTTGCAGGCTGAACAGGCCGGCTATCAGCTCGCGAACCGGGGTGAAGTACCCGACGAAGGCGATCGCCGTAGCCAGGCTTACCGCCAGCCAGACGGCGTGCTTGGCGCTACGGCGCAGCAATTTGTTAAGCGACCAGGGCGCGGCATCCAGCTTGATGCGCTGGCCGCGGTCGCCCTCGGTGATCTTCTCCGCCCACATGAATACCCAGGTCCAGGTGCTCTGCGGACAGGCGTAACCGCACCAGACGCGACCGGCCAACACGGTGATGAAGAACAGGCCGAAGGCGGCGATGATCAGCAGCGCTGACAGCAGAATGAAATCCTGTGGCCAGAAGGTGGCGCCGAAGATATGGAACTGCTGTTTGCTCAGATCCCAGAGCACTGCCTGGCGACCCTCCCAGTTCAACCACTGGGTACCGAAATAGAGCAGGAACAGAAGCCCGGCGCCGACCAGGCGCAGATTGCGGAACAGGCCGGTGAAGCTGCGGGTGTGGATCGGTCCGCCTGCCTGCGCGGGCGTCAGGCGTATGGGTTTGCGCGGATCAACGGTGTCGATGATCGTGGCCGGGATTCGTTCGGTCATTGTTTCGCCCCTTCAGGCTAATCAGGCGGCGCTGATGATCTGGTGCGAGCGGGCGGCAGAACAGGCTCAGATAATTCCTAAAAATACGGATCAGATGGCGCGCTTGTTGGCGCGCAGTCCGTTCCCGAAACGGACAGGTGGATTGAGAACCTGCTACGCCTGGGCTCTCGGCGGGCTGGCTGGTTACCTTGGCGGAAGGGGAGGCGTGCAGCCTGCGACGCCAAGTCACATCCGCGGCCAGGCCAAACTGATACGGTTTTTTCAGGCGCATCTGCACCTGTTTCGCCGCGGCGGCGGCGGGTGATAGTCCCATGCTTGTCGCGAACGCGTGCTGTCTTGCGCCGTTCCCGGCATGATTCGCTGTTCCGTTCTGTCGTCTAAGGACTACCCCATGATTCTCAAAGGTCTGACCTGGCTGGTCGTGCTGCAGTTGCTTGGCAGCGTCATTCACGTTTCGCTGCTGCCCGCGCTGCCCGGCCCGATCATCGGTATGGTGCTGCTGTTTGGCGTTCTGCTGCTGCGCCGCGGCATTCCCGAGCCCTTGGAGAAGACGGCGGCGCTGCTCTTGCAGTACCTGCCGCTGCTGCTTATCGTGCCGGCGGCGGGCATCATGACCAGCAGTGATGCGTTGCTCGCCGACCTGCCCGCTATTGCTGCCGGCCTGATCCTTTCGCTGGTGGTAACCGTGCCCTTTTGCGGTTGGCTGATGCAGGTGCTGATCCGGCGCATGGATCGTCGGCAGGAGGATCAGGCATGAGCGGTGTCGACTGGCGCAGCGTCTGGGTCATGACGCTGGACCACCCGCTGTTTTCCGTGGCGCTGACCCTGATCGCATTCCAACTGGCACTGGCGCTCTACCGGCGCAGCGGCTGGCTGGTGCTGCAACCGGTCATGGTCGGCATGCTGCTGGTGGTCGCAACGCTCTACCTGTGCGGCATCGATTATGCGAGCTACCGGGCCGATGCCTCGATGATTGCGGTACTGGTCGGGCCCGCGACCGTTGCCCTGGCGGTGCCGTTGTATCGTCATATCCGGCGCATCCAGCAGCTGTTCTGGCCGATCCTCATCACGCTGGTCAGCGGCGGGGTACTGGGCGTGGCGCTGACCTTGGCGATTTCCAGCGCGCTCGGGGCGGACCTGTCCGTGCTGATGAGCCTGTCGCCGAAAGCAGCAACCATGCCCATTGCCATGCTGGTGGCCGAGCAACTGGGCGGCCTTGCATCGCTGGCGGCGGTGTTCGTCATGCTCACCGGGGTGATCGGTACGGCGTTGGGGCCGCTGTTGCTGGGCTGGGCCGGTGTCGAACATCCGGCGGCGCGGGGCTTGAGCTACGGCATCAATGCCCATGCCATCGGCACGGCGCGGGCGCTGGAGGAGGGCGATGAGTGCGGCGCCTTCGCGGCGCTGGGAATGAGTCTGCTGGGCATCCTTATCGCGCTGTTCCTGCCGCTGGCGCTGGGCTGAGGCTGCGGTTGCGCGGGGCTGTTGCGATGACCTGTTGCGATTGGCCATCTGTGCCTAGGCTTAGGACTCTTCCCTCAGGAGTGGGTCCCATGTTCGAGCAGTTCCAGCGTGATGAATGCGAGGTCAATGGCGTACGGATCGCCTATCGCAAGGGCGGCTCCGGTCCGCCCTTGCTCCTGCTGCACGGCTATCCACAAACCCACGTGATCTGGCACGAGATAGCCGATCAATTGGCTGAACGCTTCACCGTGATCGCTGCCGACCTGCGTGGCTATGGCGACAGCAGCAAGCCGGAAGGCGGCAAGCGTCACGTCGCCTACAGCAAGCGCGAGATGGCGCTGGATCAGGTCGGGCTGATGCGTGCCCTGGGCTTCGAGTGCTTCGACATCCTTGCGCACGACCGTGGCGCGCGGGTCAGTCATCGGTTGGCGATGGATCATCCACAGGCGGTGCGGCGGCTGATCCTGCTGGACATCGCACCGACCCTGGCGATGTACAGCCAGACCGATGAAACCTTCGCCCGTGCCTATTGGCACTGGTTCTTTCTGATCCGCCCGGCGCCGCTTCCGGAAACCCTGCTCGAAGCCGATCCTGAACTGATCCTGCAGAGCGCCGTAGCCACCCGCGCCGATCATGTGCATCCCTTCAGTGATGAGGCCTACGCG
>DPSI01000275.1:4876-5100 GCA_003527165.1 Pseudomonas sp. | reverse complement strand
CCTGATCGCCACTGGTGGCACGCTGGTCGCCGCTGCTCAGCTGGTTCGCCGCATGGGCGCGCAGATTCACGAGGCCGCTGCGATCATCGATCTGCCCGAACTGGGTGGTTCGCGCAAACTGCAGGACATGGGCATCCCCACCTTTACCCTGACCGCATTCGAGCTGAACGAGCGCTAGCCATGCTCCGCACGATGGCGAAAGCAACCCGCTGCGGAGCACTGCT
>DPSI01000275.1:0-4734 GCA_003527165.1 Pseudomonas sp. | reverse complement strand
CTGGGCCTGCTGGCGTGTTGTTCACCTTCGTTTGCACTCGACCACAACGCCTTGCTCGATGAAGCGAACCTACTGCTCCTACCGCGCGAGCGGCAATTGCCAAATCTGGAACTCGTGGACGAGCAGGGCCAGGTCGTAACGACCGACTCGTTGCGTGGCCGCTGGCACCTGTTGTTCTTCGGGTTCACTGCCTGCCCGGACGTCTGCCCTACGACGTTGAGCGATATGCGCCAACTGTTCGGCCAGTTGCCGCCCGAGGTCCGTGTCCAGCTCCAACTGGTATTGGTCAGCGCCGATCCGGCCCGCGACACGCCCGAGGCGCTGCGCACCTACCTCGGTTATTACCGGGCGGGATTCAAAGGATTGACGGGCGAGATGCCGCAGTTGCAACAGCTATCCAAGGCGCTTGGCCTTCCTTTCGTCCCGGCACAGCAGACCCATGGCGAATACAGCGTCAGTCACAGCGGCAATCTGGCCATCGTCGGCCCCGATGCAACCCTACGCGGCCACATCCGCGCGCCGCTTAAACTGGACGGGCTGCGCCAAGCCTTGCCGCAAGTAATCGAAGCCGAGTGACATTCTTGGCGACAGCCAGCTGCTTTAGTGATAATCCAGCGTGTCGGCCAGCACATAGGCCTGAAAGGCGACCTCATCAATCCAGTGCTGCGTGACCTCCGCCAGCGCCTCCTGCCCTTGCTCGCTTGAGTTGATCTGTTCGATCCGCCGCTGAAGCGCCGCGTCATCCGCCTCGACTCGCAGAGTCACAACAGCTTCTTCAAGCGCGGGCAGTAGCCGATTGTAGCGACGCCATTCGGGCAGCGCAGCGATCTGCCGCAATAACAGATGATCGCCCACCACCGCCTGACACTCACCGAGCTTCAACCCTATCAGCGCTTGCGCAGCGCTGGGATAGGCATGGGCGATGCCGCCGAAGCGGGACATTACGATTGCGGCATGCGGACTTCCCACCATGACGCAGAAGGGCTCGCCAGCAAGATCGGTCCATTCGGCCGGCCCCGATTCAGCTGCCGCCAGGGCGGCGATCCCACTGGTGTAGTAGGTAGCGCCCGAGGCGGTTTTACCGATACGCAGATCCGCCTGTGCGAGCGCGTCGGCCAAAACAATGTCACGGCCTAGCGCCTCACCCAAACCGGAGAGCCAGGAAGCTTCGAACCCCTCGGCCAGCGGCTCTGCTTCCGCCGCCTTGAGCGGTTGGTAATCGCCGACCAGCACCGCCTGCAAGGGTGCTGCAAAGGTACTGGCCGGAAACATCAGCATGAGCATCAACCGCAGCAGACACGACTTCACGGCGCACCTCTCAAACGTACTGGTAGCGCAGCATCCGTTGCTTGAATTTTTCCAGCACGACCTGATCGATAAGTGTCGCGAGAATAGCAATGACCAGGATGTTCATCATCACCCCAGCCATATCGGCTATTTCGCCGGAATAGGCGAGCGAACGTCCCAAGCCCTGACCAAAACCGATCAGCATCTCCGCCGAGATCAGCGCCCGCCAGGCATTGCCGAAAGCCAGCTGCGCGCCAGTGATCAGCTCCGGCATTACCGCCGGCAGATAGACGCGTCGCAGCAATTGCCAGCGCGACGCGCCCATCACCCGAGCGGCGGCTACATGGACCGGCTGCACGCTTTCCGTGGCATTCATTACCGACAACGCCATCGGGAAGAACGCCGCCAGTGCGACGACCACAATAATCGGCAGGTTACCGAAGCCCATCACGATCAGGAACAGCGGTACCCAGGCGATCGATGGAATCGATTGAAGAATCACGATGGCCGAGCGCAGGATTTCACGGAAGAAGAACAGCACCCCGCCCAGCAGGCCGAAACCGATACCGAACAGCAAGGCAAAGCTGTAGCCGCTACCCAGCCGGCTCATGCTGCCGTAAAGCCCCTCACGGAACGCGGGTTCCTGGACCGTGGTGAACAATCGTTCGAAAACGACCGGAATTCCCGGCATCAGGAATGCTGGCAAACTCCATGCTGCGATCTGCCATATCAGCAGGATGAACAGGATCGCCAGTATCACGGCGAGGTATTTTTTAGGACCGGTAAGACGTCTTCCCTGACTCATCAGTGCCCTACCTCCGTCTTGATGCCCAACAAACGAAGAATCTCCCGCCGCTCGGCCGCGAATTCGGAAAGATCGTGGCTCTTTTCACAATGGGTAAAATTGAAGGTCTTCAGCGCCCGCGCCGGGCGCGCGCTGAAAACCAGTATGTGGTCGGCCAGGTATAGCGCTTCGTCAACGTCATGGGTGACCAACAGAACGGTGGGTAGATGCTCGTCGATCAGTTCACGCAGCACATCCTGCTAGGCCATGCGAGTAAGCGCGTCGAGCGCACCGAAGGGCTCATCCAGCAGCAACACTTCCGGCTTGGCGATGAAGGCACGCGCCAGTGCGGTGCGCTGGCGCATGCCACCGGACACCTGATGCGGGTAGTAATGCTCGAAGCCATCCAGACTCACGCGTGCGAGCCAGACCTTTGCCTGCTCGAACGCATCGGCCTTGGCAACACCTTGAAGCTCCAGAGCCATGGCAACGTTCGCCTGCAGCGAAAGCCAGGGATACAGCGCATGCTCCTGAAAAACCAGGGTACGCCGAGGGCTTGGGCCCGGAATCTTCTTGCCATCGGCGAGGACACGCCCCGCAGTCGGGTTTTCCAGCCCGGCAACCAAGTGCAAAAGCGTCGATTTGCCACAACCGGAGGGCCCCACCAGGGCGACCAACTCGCCTTGGGCGAATTCGCCGTTGAAGCCTTTGATGACTTCGAGCTGCCCGAAATGCTTGTCTACTTCTTCAAACCTGAGCTGCATAACGCTTTGAAGACCTCGAGAGTCTGCCCGACAGGCGGGCTGAATGACACTGCCCGGCGCTAGGCCGGGCAGTGTGTGGAACGATCTGCCGTCGGCTTTAAAGCTCGCGGGCCTGCTGCCAGGACAGATCCAGAATGGCGCTGGTATCGAACGGCTTGCCATCGCGTGTCTTGAGCGATCCGAGTTCCTGAAGAATATCTGCCAGTTCCTGGATGCGTGCCAGATCGTCGCTACCGAGCTTGGCGCTGAAGGTCTGGGTGGCAATGGCTTCTTCGATGACAACTTCGCGAGACAGGTCGCCGCGGTTGAGCGTCTTCAGCGTCGGCTCGGCAATGAAGTAGTCAGCGATAAGCTTTGCCGCCTCAACCGGTTGGTTTTCCAGCAGATCGATCGCCTCGCGCTGAGCGTCCAGTGACTTCCAGACCGCGTCCTTGCGCTTCTCCAGGGTTTCGCCGGAGGTGATGACCACCATGCACGGGAACGGCCAGACTTCACCAATCTCATAGATCTGTTCGACAGGAGCCACGAGCTGGGCGATGCGGTCATAGGGCTCGAAGAGGAATGCCGCGTCGGCACGGCCTGACACAAGGGACTGTACCGCGACCGCCGGGCTGGTGCCCATGATATTCACATCGCTGGGCGCCAGGTTGGCAGTCTTCAGCGTAACGCCGCGCAGGACCGCATCGGCGGTGCTGCCCTCTTTCTGAGAGGCAAGAATCTTACCTTTCAGGTCGGCGATCTTTTCGATACCGGTCCCTTCGCGTGCCACGATGGAATGATAGCCCTGCTGAGCGCCGCCAACGACCTTGAGGTCCGCCCCTTTGGAGGCCCAGGCAACGGCGTTGGTGAAGCCGAGAACGCCTGTATCCAACTGACCGCCGATGATGGCTTTGATCAGATCGGTACCGGAACTGAATTCGACCAGTTCGACGTCAAGGCCGTGCTTCTTGTACAGCTCACCCTCGTGGGCCACCATCGCCTGTGCATCGTCCATCACACGGATATAGCCGACTTTGAATTTTTCCTGAGCCTGCGCAAATGCGCTAAACAGCAACAGAGCGGGAACCAGCCAGTGTTTTGCCTTCATCATCGACCTCGAGTTCGTCGGCAGCGTTAGGCCATATAACCAAAAGCAAGCTTTTTATTTCTTTTGGTTATTAAGCATTTCTGGCTTAGAACTTTACACGAAGTCTCCGCTGATCGGCACTACTTAGCAGCCATAAGCCACTAACCATAGGTTATAACTCAGCCTCAGAGCGTGATCGTCTTCCGTCCGGCCAACGCATGAGCAAGCGTTCCGCCATCGACCAGATCAAGCTCGCCACCCAGTGGCACACCATGCGCAATGCGGCTGAGCGTCAAGCCCTTCGGAATCAATAACTGGGCGATATAGTGGGCGGTGGCCTCGCCTTCCACCGTGGGGTTGGTTGCCAATATGGCCTCGCTGAAGTTGCCTTCCGCCACGCGCACCAGCAGTTCGGGAATGCCGATGGCTTCAGGCCCCAGACCATCGAGCGGCGACAGATGCCCCTTGAGTACGAAGTAGCGACCGCGAAAGCCAGTCTGCTCTACCGCGAACACATCCACCGGGCCTTGCACGATGCATAGCAGCGAATCGTCCCGCCGCGGGTCGGCGCATTGCGGGCAGAGCTCATCCTCGCTCAACGTACGGCACTGGCGGCAATAGCCCACCTCCTCCATGGCACGCGCAAGCGCCTGAGCCAATCGCAGCCCACCACTTCGATCACGCTCGAGCATTTGCAGAGCCATGCGCTGAGCAGTTTTCTGCCCGACACCGGGAAGAATGCGTAGCGCATCGATGAGTTGACGAATAAGTGGGCTGAACGACATGGATATCTCGGCGAGAAGCTGGAATTGAAGCTGCAAGCTGCAAGCTGC
>DPSI01000274.1 GCA_003527165.1 Pseudomonas sp. | reverse complement strand
TGGATTTGGCCGCGCAGACCGTTACCCGGCCGGATGGCAAGCAGTACGGTTTCGAGGTCGATGCGTTCCGCAAACATTGTCTGCTCAACGGCCTGGATGATATCGGCCTTACGCTGCAGGACGCCGACGCCATCAAGGGCTTCGAGACCAGGCATCAGCAGAGCCAGCCCTGGCTGTTCGGTGCGATCAAGTAATCCGCTCGTATCGGATCGCCAGGTAATCTGGCGATCCGCCGAGTGATTTCGGTTCAGGAGCTTCCCGTGCACGATAATGCTCACACTCAGGTGGTACAGAAGCAATTCGGAGAACAGGCCGATGCCTACCTGAATAGTGCCGTGCATGCGCAGGGCTCCGAATTTGCCGAGTTGCTGGCAGCGGTCCAGGGGCACGGCGACGTGCAGCTGCTCGATCTGGGCTGTGGTGCCGGGCATGTTTCCTTCCATCTTGCTCCGGTAGTGGGCAAGATTGTGGCGTATGACCTTTCCCAGCAGATGCTTGATGTGGTCGCACAAACGGCTCAGGTGCGAGGGCTCGGAAACATCGAGACGGTGCATGGAGCGGCCGAGCAGCTGCCTTTCGAGGACGCCAGCTTCGACTTCGTCATCAGTCGTTTCTCGGCTCACCATTGGAGCGATTTGGGCCAGGCGCTGCGGGAGGTGCGACGTGTGCTCAAGCCAGGCGGCGCGACGGCCTTCGTCGATGTGGTTGCACCGGGGCTGCCTTTGCTCGATACCCATCTGCAGACCGTGGAGTTGCTGCGCGATAACAGCCATGTTCGCGACTATTCGCCTTCGCAATGGGCGCTTCAACTGGGTGAGGCTGGACTGCGCGTGACCGCCGGGAAAACCCAGCGGTTACGTCTTGAGTACCAATCCTGGGTCCAGCGGATGCGTACGCCCGACGTGTTTCGTGCCGCTATCCGCCAGCTTCAGCAGACCGCCAGCCACGAAGTCCGGTCCTATTTCGAAATTGCCGACGACGGCTCGTTCAGTACCGATGTGTTGCTGATTTGGGCCGAGCGTTGATTCCAACCTGGCGCCATGCGCCTAACGAGAGAACAAGATGAGCAAACAAATTCTGATCCTTCCCGGCGACGGTATCGGTCCGGAAATCATGGCCGAAGCGGTCAAGGTGCTGGAGCTGGCTAATGACAAGTTCCAGCTCGATTTCCAGCTGAGCTATGACGAACTGGGTGGGGCTGCGGTCGACAAATATGGCGTGCCATTGGCCGACGAGACTTTGGAACGTGCCCGAGCTGCGGACGCCATTCTGCTCGGTGCGGTTGGCGGCCCGAAGTGGGACGCCATAGATCCGGCCATCCGCCCAGAGCGCGGTCTGCTGAGAATCCGCTCGCAGCTGGGGCTGTTCGGCAACCTGCGTCCGGCATTGCTGTATCCGCAGCTGGCGGAGGCCTCCAGCCTGAAGCCTGAAATCGTTTCCGGTCTGGATATTCTCATCGTTCGTGAACTGACCGGCGGTATCTATTTTGGTCAACCGCGCGAAAGCAAGGTACTGGAGAGCGGCGAGCGCATGGCGTTCGATACATTGCCCTACAGCGAGAGCGAGATTCGTCGTATCGCCAAGGTCGGTTTCGATATGGCGCGCGTGCGTGATAAGAAGCTCTGCTCGGTGGACAAGGCCAACGTGCTGGCGTCCAGCCAACTATGGCGCGCCGTGGTGGAGGAGGTTGGCAAGGACTATCCGGATGTCGAACTCAGCCACATGTACGTCGACAATGCGGCCATGCAGCTGGTGCGTGCGCCCAAGCAGTTCGACGTGATCGTCACCGACAACATGTTTGGCGACATCCTGTCGGATGAGGCTTCCATGTTGACCGGTTCCATCGGCATGCTGCCGTCCGCGTCCCTCGACGCCAACAACAAGGGCATGTTCGAGCCCTGTCATGGTTCGGCGCCGGACATCGCGGGCAAGGGTATCGCCAACCCGCTGGCGACCATCCTCTCGGTATCGATGATGCTGCGCTACAGCTTCAGTCAGGTAGCGGCTGCGGATGCGGTCGAGCAGGCAGTCAGCGATGTGCTCGACCAAGGGCTGCGTACCGGCGACATCTGGTCCGAAGGGTGCCAGAAGATCAATACCCACGTAATGGGCGACGCGGTAGTCGCGGCGCTCGCGAAGTTGTAATCTCTCTGGCCCCATTGCATCGGCCGTTGATAGAGCTTGCGGGCGACGGCTAGGCGGAAACGCCGAGTAATGGCGAGGCGCAGCCGTACAGAGACACAGCGCGCCCTCGCTTTCGAATCCCGAAAGCGCATTTTGTAATCGACGGTCTGCCAGGCGGGCCAAATATATAGGTAGTTTGCGATGAAACGTGTAGGTCTGATCGGATGGCGCGGCATGGTGGGTTCCGTGCTCATGCAGCGGATGCTGGAGGAGCGGGATTTCGACCTGATCGAGCCGGTGTTCTTTACCACTTCCAACGTAGGCGGTCAGGGGCCCTCCATCGGCAAGGACATCGCTCCGCTGAAGGACGCCTACAGCATCGACGAGCTGAAAACCCTCGACGTGATCCTGACTTGCCAGGGCGGCGACTACACCAATGAAGTCTTCCCCAAGCTGCGCGAAGCGGGCTGGAAGGGCTACTGGATCGATGCAGCCTCGGCGCTGCGTATGGATGATGATGCGGTCATCGTGCTAGATCCGGTCAACCGCAGGGTAATCGACCAACAGCTGGATGCGGGTACCCGCAATTTTATCGGCGGCAATTGCACCGTCAGCCTGATGCTGATGGGGCTCGGTGGTCTGTTCGAGAATGGCTTGGTCGACTGGATGAGCGCCATGACCTATCAGGCCGCATCCGGTGCCGGCGCGCAGAATATGCGGGAGCTCATCAAGCAGATGGGCAGCATTAATGCTTCGGTTGCGGATGAGCTTGCTGATCCAGCCAGCGCTATCCTGGAAATCGATCGCAAGGTCGCCGAATGCCAACGCTCCGAAGCCTTCCCGGTTGATAATTTTGGCGTTCCGCTGGCTGGTAGCCTGATCCCCTATATCGACAAGGAACTGCCGAACGGGCAGAGCCGTGAGGAGTGGAAGGCTCAGGCGGAAACCAACAAGATTCTCGGTCGTTTCAAAAACCCGATTCCGGTGGACGGTATATGCGTGCGTGTCGGTGCCATGCGATGCCACAGTCAGGCGCTGACCATCAAGTTGAACAAGGACGTACCGATTTCCGATATCGAGGGGATGATTAGCCAGCACAATCCCTGGGTGAAGCTCGTCCCGAACCATCGTGACGCGAGCATGCAGGAGCTGAGTCCGACTTCGGTGACCGGCACCCTGAGTGTTCCGGTGGGACGCCTGCGCAAGCTGAACATGGGCTCGCATTACCTGGGCGCGTTCACAGTAGGTGATCAGCTGCTCTGGGGAGCTGCTGAGCCGCTGCGCCGCATGCTGCGCATCCTACTGGAGCGATAAGCTCGGAAGGAAGGAAACGCCAGAAGCGCCTCGGCTATGCCGCGGCGCTTTTTTTTGCGGTGCCGAAAGTCGCACGGCTTGCACGTCCGCGGTGTAGCGAAAGGAGGGCTCTATAGGGCGGTTCGTCGGGTTAAGCCTTAATTGTTCGGCGGTGCCAGCGGTTTCGGCTACAGTGGCGCCCTTTCGGTCGTTGCTGTTTTATAGGTGTCTTTCAGGGATACGAGCATCGGGACGGGCGACGGCTGCGGCTTATGGGTGAAACCGGTGGGCCAGACGGCTTAACGACCAGGTGCCGACTCGCTTGAGGTGCTCGGCGCTAATTTGTGGATTGTGTCTGATAACGTGCGAAAAGGCGCGGCGGGCAGCGCCGCGCGGTCCGGTGAGTTGTTGATAAAACACTATCTGTAAAAGATACTTACCGGAAATTCGAAGAACTATTCTAGCTGACACTGTTTAGGCTTATTGCTGACGGGGGACCGCCACCTGGCGGGCGCAGGCAGTGACTATAAGACCCTCTCGAAGATCCGAGAAAAGTTAAAAACAAGGATTTACACATGGTTCGGGTTCGCAATCTGGTGCTGGCAATCGCGGCTGCTACCGCGCTGACTTCCGAAATGGCATACGCGCTGGGGCTGGGTGAGGTCACGCTGAAGTCCGCACTGAATCAACCGCTGGTGGCTGAAATCGAACTGCTGGACGCGAAAACGCTGTCGACAGGTGAGGTGGTTCCGGTTCTGGCATCGCCTGAAGACTTCAATCGGGCGGGTGTCGATCGCCAATACTTTCTGACGGACCTAACCTTCACTCCTATTTTGCGCCCGGACGGTAAAAGCGTCATTCGGGTGTCGTCTACCAAGCCGGTTCGCGAACCCTATCTGAACTTCCTGGTTGAAGTGCTCTGGCCCAGCGGCCGGCTCCTGCGTGAATACACATTGCTGCTGGATCCCCCGCTTTATTCGCCAGAGATCGCGGCTTCCGTTGCGCCTCAGCTGCCAATTGCGGCCCCTGTTTCTCGGCCTGTCCTAGCGCCGCGTGCAGCGACTCCGCCCGCGCCGGTATCGTCTGGTGGTTCCGCGCAGCAAGGTGAGCAATACAGGGTCACGCCCAATGATACGCTTTGGGAAATCGCCGAACGCACGCGTCAGGGCGGTACTGTGCATCAGGCCATGCTGGCCATTCAGGACCTGAACCCGGACGCTTTCATCGGCGGCAATATCAATCGCATGAAGAATGGCCAAGTGCTGCGCTTGCCGAACGCCGAGCAGATTGGCGGTCGTTCGCAAGCGGAGGCGATTCAGCAGGTTGCGCAACAGAATGCCAGCTGGCGTCAGGCTGCCGGCTCTGGGCTGGCGGGCGCCCGTCAGCTCGACGCCACGCAACGTGGGTCGGCCGGGGCTGCACCGTCTCGCAGTGAGCAGGGCGATAATCTACGGCTGGTTGCGCCGGAAACCGGTGAATCCACTACCGGTAGCGATGCAGGAAGCGGAAATGACGCGGCAGCATTGCGTGACAAACTGGCTACTACCGAAGAAAGTCTCGATTCCAGTCGCCGCGAGAACCTTGATCTCAAGGATCGGCTCGACGATCTGCAGGGGCAATTGGACAAGCTGCAACGCTTGATGCAGCTCAAGGATGACCAGCTGGCCAAGCTGCAGGCTCAGCTGGCGACAGGGGCGGAGCCGGAAACAGACGCCGCGGCGCCTATAAGTCCTTCGGCCAATGGGGTTGACTCCAATATTGCCATTGCGCCGGAAGCGACCGAGGTGGCACCTGAAACAACGACCCAGTCCGAACCTGCCTCTGACGTGTCGGTGCTGCCTGCGTCCCAGAACGAGGCGGTAGACGCTCCGAAGCCGGCTGCGCAAACACCTGCTCCCGCAGAACCGGCTGCAGCTGCACAAGAGCCTGAGACCGATAGCTACGTCGACGAGTTATTAGCCAATCCCGTTCTGCTCGGCGTTCTGGGTGGTAGTGCCCTGTTGCTGTTGCTGATCGGGTTGATGGCGCTGTCTCGCCGCAACGCCGTGAAAGAGGCCGAACTACAGGAAAGCCTGCTTGCTGACAGCGCGCCGGACACTTTTTACGTGGCGCAGCAGGACCTCGATTCCTCGGATATAGAATCAGCCGATCAGGGCCTTGCCCAGGGTGACAGCCATGCCGCTGACTCGCTTGCTGGCGCGACGAACGATCCGCTTGCCGAGGCGGATATATATATCGCTTATGGTCGTTTCAATCAGGCCGCTGATCTGCTGCAGAATGCCCTGAATGATGAGCCACAGCGCAGCGATCTGCGGCTGAAGCTCATGGAGGTCTATGCCGAGCTCGGTGATCGGGATGGCTTCGCTCGGCAGGAAGCGGAACTTCGCGAAATTGGCGGTTCCTCGGCGGACATTGAGCAGATAAAGGTTAGATACCCTGCGATGGTCGCTGCAGCAGGTGCTGGTATCGCAGCAGCTGCCTCGGCAAGTGCCGATGATTTCGATAGCTTCAACCTGGACGATCTCGAACTTGAAGAGCCCGCGCCGGTTGTAGGGCAGGGTGCGGATGACAGCTTTGATTTGAGTCTGGACGATCTGGAGCTGGATGACAGCCTGGCGGGCACTGCGCCGGCAGGCGAGCCCGCGCCCGGGCTGGACGAATTCAACTTCGACGAGCTCAACTTCGAAGCTGCTACCGCCGCAGATGACTTCTCTTTCGATCTGGAGGATTCGTCCAGGTCGGACGAGGTATCTCTGGAAGACGAGCTGGATGACTTCTCGCTTGATCTCAACGACCAACCGGCAGCTGCTATCGGCGAGGACGAGCTGATGTCGAGCCTCGAAGACG
>DPSI01000375.1 GCA_003527165.1 Pseudomonas sp. | reverse complement strand
ACCGCCCAGGCCGACGCCCTGTCGATACGCGCGGCCTGGTAATAGGCATCCGGAATGGCCCGCAAGCCCGAATAGCACAGCAGCGCGACCAGCGAGGTCCAATGCCAGACATCCATGACCAGCACCGTTACCCAGGCATCGCGAGTGTTGGATGCATAGTTGTAGTCGATGCCCAGCTCGCGGAGGCTGTAACCCAGCAGGCCGATATCCGCGCGTCCGAAGATCTGCCAGATCGTCCCGACCACGTTCCATGGAATCAGCAGCGGAATCGCCATCACGATCAGGCACAGCGAAGCCCAGCGGCCGCGGGTCGGCATGGTCAGCGCAACCGCGATGCCTAAGGGGATCTCGATCAACAGCACGCAGCCGGAGAATATGAACTGCCGCAGCAGTGAGTCATGCAGGCGAGGATCGTGGAGGATCTGTCGATACCAGTCCGCGCCGACGAAGAACCGCGTCGAGGAATCGAAGATGTCCTGAACCGAGTAATTCACCACGGTCATCATCGGCAGAATCGCACTGAAGGCGACCAACAGAAACACCGGCAACACCAGCCACCAGGCGCGGTTATCCTGAATCTTAGTCATGGCAGTTCCTCCACCAGCCGATCGTCGGCATAGAGCATCAGCCATTGGGCAGGGAAGCCCACCCAGGCCTGCCCTTTCGGAACGGGCTGATCTTCAGGCAATCGCGCCTTGAGCAGTTGCGTTTGCAGGCGCAGCGTGAGGATCTTGTAAGTCCCCAGGTCTTCCACCCGCACCACTTCGGCCTGCATGCCGCCGATTGTCTGCTCTTCGCTCATCTGAACGAATTCCGGGCGGATGCCGATGTGCAGGCGGCTCGCATCCAGAGCCGGAAGCCGCGCAGCCAGCGCGCTGGACAGCGGAACGTGCAGATCATCGAAGCCAACACCGCCCTCCTCGGCACGCACCTTGATCAGGTTCATTCCCGGACTGCCGACGAAGAAGCCGACGAAGGTATGTTGTGGCCGCTCGAACAACTCCCGCGGTGTGCCGAACTGGACGATCTGCCCGCCATGCATCACCGCGATCTTGTCCGCGAAGGTCGAAGCCTCCAGCTGATCGTGAGTGACGTAGATCATAGTAATCTTGAACTGCTCATGGATCTGCTTGAGCTTGCGTCGCAGTTTCCATTTCAGGTGCGGGTCGATGACTGTGAGCGGCTCGTCGAAAAGAATCGCCGAGACGTCATCGCGTACCAGACCGCGCCCCATGGAGACCTTCTGCTTCTCGTCGGCGGTCAGATTGCGGGCTTTGCGCTGGAGCAGTGGATGGAGATCGAGCACCTCGGCAATCTCGTGCACCTTGCTGGTGATTCGCGCTTCCGGCACTCCTTGATTGCGCAATGGGAAGGCCAGGTTGTCGAATACGGTCATGGTGTCGTAGACGACCGGGAACTGGAAAACCTGGGCGATGTTGCGCTGCTCGGGCGTCATCTTGTTCACCTCCCGAGCATCGAACAGCACCTGTCCCTCGGAGGGGTTGAGCAAGCCGGAAATAATGTTGAGTAGGGTCGACTTGCCGCAGCCGGAAGGACCCAGCAGCGCGTAGGCGCCGCCCTGTTCCCACACATGATCCATCTCACGGATGGCGTAGTCCTCCTCCCCACGCGGCTGCGAGCTGTAACTATGGGCAAGGTTCTGCAACCGAATCTCCGCCATGGCGCGCTCCTCAGATGCGTCGGGCCGGGGCCTGGGCCAACCGGCCGGCCGCATCGAACACGAACAGCTTGTGGGTCGGGATGTACACCCGAATGGGCGAGTCCACCGCGTAGTCGTGTACCCCTTGCAGGTGCAGGACCAGACTGAAATGGTCGTTGCGCACGTGGAGGAAGGTTTCCGATCCGCTGATTTCTGCCAGTTCGACCATCCCCGAAACTTCCAGATCGTCGTCATTGGACGGGACCAGACCAATATGGCTAGGCCGGATCCCAAATCGGTATTCGCCCTCGTTCAGTGTCCGCAGGTCCGCATTGAGCGGAAAGTGCATGCAATCCTGAAAGCTGACCTCATTGGCAGCAATCCGCCCCGGCAGCAGGTTGATTGGGGGCTCGGAAAACAGCTCGGCGCTGAGCATCTGGCTGGGACGATGGTAAACCTCTGACGTCGATCCACTCTGTATCACTCGACCTTCATGCAGGACCGTTGCCGTTCCGCCCAGGGCCAGCGCCTCGTTCGGCTCGGTGGTGGCGTAGACGGCAATGCTGCGACGAGTCTTGAACAACTCGCGCATCTCCTGGCGGAGCTCTTCGCGCAATTTGTAATCGAGGTTGACCAGCGGCTCATCGAACAGAACCAGATCCGCGTCCTTGACCAGTGCCCGAGCCATCGCGGTGCGCTGCTGCTGCCCACCGGAAAGCTCCAGCGGGTGCCGCTGAAGGAAGCCTTCGATATGCAGCATCTCGGCGGTTTCGCGCACCTTGCGCTCGATCTGTTCCTTGCTCACGCCGGCCTGCCGCAATGGCGAGGCGATGTTCTCAAACACGCTCAGGGTCGGGTAGTTGATGAACTGTTGGTACACCATCGAAACGTTGCGCTTGCGCACAGGCACTCCGGTCACATCGGCGCCGTTCATCAGGATTCGCCCCGTGCTCGGCTTGTCGAGTCCCGCCATGAGCCGCATCAGCGAGGTCTTGCCCGACAGGGTTCGCCCTATCAGCACATTGAACGAGCCTGGCTCGAAATCCAGGCTGGCATCGTCGATATGCAGTTGGCCATCGACAGTCTTGGTGATGTGTTCCAGCGTGAGGGACATGCCACATCCTTCTAATTATTATCGAAGGATGCAGAGCGAGATCCGTGCCAGCGCCATACGAAGGCTCTAGTGCGCGGCTTCGGGAAAAGGAGCTGATGTTCCCCAGTGTTCAGAATGAACAATTTTGAACACTGGGGAACGTTGACAATGAACAGAAATGAACAAGACTGTTCAAGACGCCAGCTGCGGCGGCAGCAGATAACAACAAGAATTGCGTCTCCAGTGAGGCAACATGGCCGATCCAGCGCAGTCCATCTCACATCAGGCTCTGGTAAAGGATTCATGGAGCCGCTGCGAACGCTACGGGCTGAACCGGCTCAGCATTCCCAGTTTCGGCCAACCCGCAGAGCAGGACGTCAACGCCCTGCTGGAGCGCCAACGGAGTCTGGTGCAGACCACCCAGCGCGAAGTGCTTCCGTACTACGAGAACATCCTTTCGAACTCGAGCTGCCTGATTCTGCTGGCCGATAGCGGCGGACAGCTGCTCGAGTCCTGGGGCGACCGCCGCTTCGTCGAGCCCGCTCAGCAAAGCGGATTCAAGCCCGGCGCGAGCTGGATGGAACGCGATACCGGAACCAACGCGATCGGCACCGCGCTGGCCAGCGGGCAGGCTGTGCATATTCAGCGCGACGAGCACTTCCTCAAGGCCAATCGCTATCTGTCCGGTGCGGCCTCACCGATCTTCGACGCGCAGCGCCGATTGATTGCAGTGCTCGACGTCTCCAGCGACAGCTACCTTCCACCT
This sequence comes from Pseudomonas sp., assembly GCA_003527165.1. Classification (GTDB taxonomy): domain Bacteria; phylum Pseudomonadota; class Gammaproteobacteria; order Pseudomonadales; family Pseudomonadaceae; genus Stutzerimonas. Next base: position 6,931 of record DPSI01000375.1, on the reverse strand, counting down.
TCGCACACGCTCGGCATGGTGAAGATGATGAGCCAGTCGGTGGAGAATAGGCTGATCCTCAATTTGTTCCACGACGACTATTTCCAGCTGACCTTCAACACCGGGCAGGACAATCTCGACAGCCAGTGGGCCGGGTTGCTGGTTTTCGACGAGTCCGGGCTGATCGTCTCGGCCAATCGGCGCGCCGACAATCTGCTTGGCGTGGCACTGACGCGAACCCGCATCGACATGCTGTTCGATGTCCCGCTATTGCAGTTGCTGAATCAGCCGGAAGATCAGCCTATGCTGTTGCGAGCCATGGGCCGCCATCGCTTCCACGGCATCGTGCGACGCCCGCAAAAGCCACGCATCCGGCCGCGCGACTTCCGCGCGTCTCCTCGCCCCGAACATTCCATCGACCTGGCCACCATCGACCAGGGCGACCCGCAGGTGCACAAGGCGGTTCACCAGGCCCTGCTTATGCTGGAAAAGAACGTCCCGATTCTCGTGCACGGCGAAACGGGCGTCGGCAAAGAAGTACTGGTCAAGGCGTTGCACGCCGCTAGCTCGCGGGCTAAGGCCCCTTTAATCGCCGTCAACTGCGCCGCGATTCCCTGTGAGCTGATCGAATCCGAACTGTTTGGCTACGAGAAAGGCGCCTTCACCGGCGCCCACCAGAAGGGCAGTCTCGGCCTGATCCGCAAGGCAGACCAAGGGGTGCTGTTTCTCGACGAAATCGGCGATATGCCGCTGAATCTACAGGCGCGCCTGTTACGCGTGCTGCAGGACCGTAGCGTCCAGCCGCTCGGTGGCGGGGAGCCCTTCCCGGTCGACTTTCGCCTGGTCTGCGCAACGAACCGCTCGCTACGCCAGGACGTCGAGAACGGCCGTTTTCGCCAGGATCTGTTTTACCGCGTCAGCGGGCTCAGCGTTGAGCTGCCTCCGCTGCGTGCCCGCCGCGACAAGCAGGCGATTTTCCAGCGGATCTGGGAGCAGCATAGAGAACCCCAGCAATGGGCCGGGCTGAGCGCGGAGGTGCAGCGCCTGTTTGAAAGCCACCCCTGGCCAGGGAATATTCGCCAACTGAGCAGCGTAGTTCAGGTTGCGCTGGCATTGGCCCAGGATCAGCCGATCGGCCCGGAGCATCTACCAGACGACTTCTTCGTGGACCTTAACGAAAGCACCGAAACTCACCGCAACACAGTGCCACCCTATTCCGTCGGCAAGGCGCCTCCGCTTTCATCGCCTACGAATCAGCCGCTGCGCTCGCAGTTCGAGGCCTGCCGTGGCAACGTTTCGCACCTTGCCCGGCGCCTGGGCGTCAGCCGCAACACTCTCTACAAGCGCTTGCGGGCCGAAGGGATCTGGAAAGGGTAAGGATTCGAGGCGTTCATCGACAGTCGAACATGAAACTGAATTTGATCGTCACTAACCATGGGTAAGGGGGTTCCGCTTATACATGTCGCCAAAAGGCCGCACACAGCGCAACGCTTACTTTTCGCTTGCGCATCTTCGCCCCGAGGTCGGGCCTCACATAAAGCCGAAGCAGCCGATGCACTCCAGATTCGTGGGAGACGCGCCCCGCGGCGAATGCCGGCCGAAGGCCTGCCCGATCACGAAAGCAGGAGCACAACAGCCAGGATTATTCGCTTTGACGCCACGTCGTGCCGCCCTTGCCGTCTTCCAGCACCACACCCATGGCCGTCAGCTGATCGCGAATGCGGTCCGACTCGGCCCAGTTCTTGTCGGCACGAGCCTGCAGGCGCGCAGCAATCAGCGCCTCCACCTGAGCGGCATCGACCTTGCCTGCGGCGCCGGCCTGCAGAAAAGCGTTAGGGTCCATTTGCAGCACGCCAAGCACGCCGGCCAGGTCTTTCAGCCGGGCCGCGAGTGCGGCAGCGGCCTGCAGGTCCGTATCGCGCAAGCGGTTGATCTCGCGGACCATCTCGAACATGACCGCGCAGGCTTCGGGCGAGTTGAAGTCGTCATCCATGGCCTCGCCGAAGCGAGTGACGAAGCTTTCGCCGCCCTGGGCGGGTAGCTCAGGCAAGCCTCGAAGCGCGGTATAGAAGCGATCGAGCGCGCCCTTGGCTTCTTTCAGGCTGTCTTCGGAGTAATTGATCGGACTGCGATAGTGGCTCGAAACCAACAGGTAGCGCACAACTTCCGGCTGGTATTTTTCCAGCACCTCGCGAATGGTGAAGAAGTTGCCCAGCGATTTGGACATCTTCTCCCCGTCGACACGCACCGCGCCGGCATGCATCCAGGCATTGGCGTACTGCTGGCCGGTCGCCGCTTCGCTCTGGGCAATTTCGTTTTCGTGATGCGGGAACACCAGATCAGGGCCACCGCCATGGATATCGAAGGTTTCCCCCAGGCAGCAGGTGGACATCACCGAGCACTCGATATGCCAGCCCGGGCGCCCCGCTCCCCAGGGCGATTCCCAGCTCGGCTCGCCTGGCTTGGCCGCTTTCCAGAGTACGAAATCCAGGGGGTCTTGCTTGGCTTCGTCGACTTCGATGCGCGCACCGATCTTGAGATCTTCGATCTTGCGCCGCGACAGCTTGCCGTAACCAACGAACTTGCCGACCCGGTAGTAGACGTCTCCGTTACCCGGTGCATAGGCGAAGCCCTTGTCGATCAGGGTCTGGATCATGCTGTGCATGCCAGCGATGTGCTCGGTGGCCCGTGGCTCCAGATCGGGACGCAGCACGTTGAGCCGAGCCTCGTCTTCGCGCATCGCGGCGATCATGCGGCCGGTCAGGGCCTCGAAGGATTCTCCGTTTTCCTGAGCGCGCCGGATGATCTTGTCGTCGATATCGGTGATGTTGCGCACGTAGGTCAGCTCGTAACCGCGCTGGCGCAACCAGCGCGAGACGACGTCGAACGCCACCATGACCCGCGCATGACCGATATGACAGAAGTCATAGACCGTCATGCCGCACACGTACATGCGCACCTGGTTGTCGATCAGCGGCTTGAGCGGCTCCTTGGCCTTGGTCAGGGTGTTGAAGATCGACAGTGCCATCACTGGCCTCCCCAGGAATCGCGCAAGGTCACGGTACGGTTGAACACCACGGCATCCGGCCGGCTGTCTTTGCTGTCGACGCAGAAATAGCCCTCGCGCTCGAACTGGAAGCGATCTTCAGCTTCGGCCGAGGCCAACGAGGGTTCGGCTCGACAGCCCTTGAGCACGACCAACGAATCGGGATTGATGTTGTCGAGGAAGCTGCCGCCCTCCTCATCCTTCTCGGGATTGGCCGAACGGAACAAGCGGTCGTACAGACGCACTTCGCACTCGACGCTCTCAGCGGCCGGCACCCAGTGAATGACGCCCTTGACCTTGCGGCCTTCCGGATTCTTGCCCAGGGTTTGCGGGTCGTAGGAGCAGCGCAACTCGACCACATTGCCGTCGGCATCCTTGATCGCCTCATCGGCACGGATCACGTAGCTGCCACGCAGCCGGACCTCGCCGTTGGGCTCGAGCCGCTTGAACCCCTTCGGCGGGTTTTCCTCGTAATCCCCGGCGTCGATGTAGATCTCACGGGAAAACGGCAATTGGCGCACGCCCATGTCCTGCTTGGGATGGCGAGGCAGCTCGAGCTTTTCAAGCTGGCCTTCGGGATAGTTGGTGATGACGACCTTTAACGGCTTGAGGACGCACATGGCGCGTGGCGCATTGGCGTCCAGATCTTCGCGAATTGCGAATTCGAGCATGCCGATATCGACGACGCCGCCCGCGCGGTTCACGCCGACCATGTCGCAGAAGGTCCGGATCGACGCCGGGGTGTAACCGCGCCGACGATAGCCGCTGAGCGTCGACATGCGCGGATCGTCCCAGCCGCTGACGTGCTTTTCATCGACCAGCTGCTTGAGCTTGCGCTTGCTGGTGATGGTGTAGTTCAGGTTGAGGCGCGCGAATTCGTACTGACGCGGACGCGCCGGAACCGGCAGGTTCTCGAGGAACCATTCGTAGAGCGGACGGTGATCTTCGAATTCGAGCGTGCAGATCGAATGAGTAACGCCTTCGATGGCATCTGACTGGCCATGGGTAAAATCGTAGCTGGGGTAGATGCACCAGGCATTCCCCGTCTGGTGATGATGCGCATGACGAATGCGGTAAAGAATCGGGTCGCGCAGGTTCATGTTCGGCGCGGCCATGTCGATCTTCGCGCGCAGCGCCTTGGCCCCGTCCGGGAACTCACCGGCCTTCATCCGCGCGAACAGATCCAGGTTCTCGTCTACCAAACGATCCCGGAACGGGCTGTTCTTGCCGGGCTCGGTCAGGCTGCCACGGTATTCCCGGGCCTGCTCAGGCGTCAGATCGCAGACGTAGGCTTTGCCAGCCTTGATCAATTCAACGGCCCAATCGTGCAGCTGGGCAAAATAGTTGGAGGCGTAACGCTCCTCACCCGCCCACTGGAAACCGAGCCACTGAACGTCGCTCTTGATCGCGTCGATGTATTCCTGATCTTCCTTTGCCGGGTTGGTGTCATCGAAGCGAAGGTTGCACTCGCCACCGAACTCCTTGGCCAAGCCGAAGTTCAGGCAGATCGACTTGGCGTGGCCGATGTGCAGATAACCGTTGGGCTCGGGCGGAAAGCGCGTCACGATCCTGGCATGCTTGCCTGATTCCAGGTCGGCCTGGACGATCGGGCGGAGAAAGTTGGTGGCTGCGGTAGTCTCAGGCTTGCTCATGGTGTCCTTAACGATCTGCGAGTATGCGGCTCAGAGAGGTTTACAAAAATAGTCAGGCAAGGCGCAACGACCAACGGGAGTAACAGCCGAAGGCTGGCCCGAAGGGTGAGCGCAGCGAATCAAACAGCCGAAAAAGCGGAATGTACAAGTTGTACGTGAGCATTTTGAGGCTGATTTCAACGCAGCATGGCCGAGCGCAGTAGTTTGTAAACACTCTCTCAGGGTAGGCCGGCCAAATCAAAGCGCCTATCATAGCGGACCCGTCAACCCCCTGACAGAGCAAAGCGCCCGGCCGCGCAACGCCCTTCAGCCGCGACGCCCGTTCCCGCGTCGCGACACGACTCCCCTCTTCTCATTAAGGAAGGCTTTCAATGATCAAGCTCCATACCAATCATGGCGTCATTACTGTCAAATTGTTCGAAGACAAGGCCCCGGAAACCACCGCCAACTTCAAGGAATACGTGAAGAGCGGCCACTACGACGGCACCGTGTTCCATCGCGTGATTAGCAATTTCATGATCCAGGGCGGCGGCTTCGAGCCCGGCATGAAGCAGAAGGCCACCCGCGCTCAGATCAAGAACGAAGCCAACAACGGCCTTTCCAACAAGACTGGCACCCTGGCCATGGCACGTACCATGGAGCCGCATTCGGCGTCCGCGCAGTTTTTCATCAACGTCAAGGATAACGACTTCCTCGACCACACCGCGCCAACCGTTCAGGGCTGGGGCTACGCCGTGTTCGGCGAGGTGGTCGAAGGCATGGACGTGGTCGAGAAGATCAAGGGTGTTCCCACCACGATGAAGTCGGGCCATCAGGACGTGCCGGTGGAAGACGTGGTCATCGAAAAAGCCGAGATCGTCGAGTAACCGCGTTGATCCTGCTGATTTCAGATTTGCATCTGGAAGAAAAACGCCCGGACATCACCCGGGCGTTTCTTCATTTCCTTGAGACTCGGGCTGCCCAGGCCGAGGCGCTTTACATTCTTGGCGATTTCTTTGAGGTCTGGGTTGGCGACGACGGCATGTCGCCCTACCAGCATGAGATAGCCGGAGCGTTGAAGGAACTGGGTCTGCGCGGGACGCGTATCTACCTGATGCACGGCAACCGCGACTTCATGATCGGCAAAGCGTTCTGCCGCGAGGCCGGATGTACGCTTCTGGCCGATCCGCATATCGCGCAGCTTGGCGGTGAGCGATTATTACTGATGCACGGCGACAGCCTGTGCACGCGAGACGAAGGCTACATGCGCCTACGGCGCTGGCTGCGTAACCCGGTCAGCCTGTTCATTCTGCACAACCTCTCCCTGGCCAAGCGTCAGAAGCTGGCCCAGAAGCTGCGTTCGAGCAGCAAACAAGAGACACGCATGAAAGCCAGCGACATCGTCGATGTGACGCCGGAAGAAGTGACCAGGGTCATGCAGCAGAACGATGTTCGCACCCTGATCCATGGCCATACGCACCGCCCCGCAACCCACGTGCTGGACGTCGGCGGAAAGCCCGCAAGGCGCATCGTACTAGGTGACTGGGATCGCCAGGGATGGGTGCTGCAGGTCGACGAATCAGGTTTTCACCAGACGTCATTCGACCTGAACTGAATGAATCAGGCGGCGCTTGGCACGCCGCTGTGAAAGCGGAACTCGCTGTCAGGGCTTTCGATCAGCTCGCGCTCACGGCCACGCACCCGAACGATCGTCGCGTCGATGTCAGCCTCATCCCCGTAGAGATACGCCAGCTTCAGGTAATCCTGAAAGTGCCTCGCCTCGGACTTCAGCAGCCCGTGGTAAAACTTGCCCAGGTCTTCGTCCAGATGCGGTACCAACATGGCGAAACGCTCGCAGGAACGCGCCTCGATAAAGGCCCCGATCACCAACGTGTCGGTGAGCCGATATGGCTCGTGATTGCGCACCAACTCCCGCAACCCGGCGGCGTAACGTGATGACCCGATGTTACGCAGGCCGATTTCGCGCTTGCGGATGATCGATAGCACCTGCTCGAAGTGCCGCAGCTCTTCCCTGGCCAGGCGCGACATCTTGTTTTGCAGATCGGGCTTATCGACATACCGGAACATCAGCTGAAAGGCGGCGCCAGCGGCCTTCTTTTCGCAGTTGCCGTGATCGATGAGCATCACGTCCTGGTTCTGCAGCGCAACGTCGACCCAGGCGGCTGGCGTGGCGCAGCCCAGAAATTCATTTAATTCGGGAAGCATGGTGAGTTCGTATTCGCAAAAAAGAGTGAGCGGCGGTACGTACCGCGAT
>DPSI01000278.1 GCA_003527165.1 Pseudomonas sp. | reverse complement strand
GGTCCCGCCCGAGCCTGCCACGTCGATCACCGAAACGCCGGCGTCGAGTAGCCGCCGCGCCACGGCAGCGGAAATGCCTGCGCCTACCTCCTTGGCGACCAGCGGCACAGGCAAGCGTAGGGCCAGCGCCTCGATCGCGTTCAACACGCCGCGCCAGTTGCGATCGCCGCCAAGCTGTACGGCCTCTTGCAAGGGGTTGAGATGAATAATCAGCGCGTCGGCCTGGACCATCTCCACCGCACGCTGCGCCTCGTCCAGGCCGTAGCCGGTCACCAGCTGCGCGGCGCCGAAATTGGCCAGTAGCGGAACGCTGGGCGCAAGCTGCCGCAGCTGGCGCGTAAGCCCTTGGTCGGCGCCGGTTTCCAGCGCGATGCGTTGCGAGCCCACCGCCAACGCTATCCCCAGCATCTCGGCGGCCTCGGCCAAATGCCGATTGATCTGCGTGGCCCGTGCCGCGCCGCCGGTCATCGAGCTGATCAACAGCGGCGCCGTGAGCGTTCGACCGAACAAAACACTCTGGAGGTTCACCTCGTCGAGCCGCAACTCCGGCAATGCACAGTGTTCGAACGTCAGCGCCGCGAAACCGGACTCGACGCTGGAGCAGGCGCGACGTGGGTCCAGAACGATGTCCAGATGGTCTTTCTTGCGTTTGGCAAGACTATCTTTGTTCATGCAACGCCTCGTTCGGATGCTCTTCTATTGACGGATGTGCTCGATGAAAGTGCGCCTGATCGGTTTCGCCAGCGCCAGGCCAAGCTGGCGGACGCCCCCTCGCCACAGCAATCCGGCAGACGTCTGGAAAGGATAATGGCGAGACAGCGCGGGCGCCCTACTGGGTCGGAAGGCGCGCCGGCATCTCAACGGACACCCGGCGGGCGCCAAGCGGCACGGGTCGATACCGGGTTCGCCGATGGGTAACCGCCCCAACCGCCGAGCGCCTTTGCCAGGCCACGCGGAAACGGCGTCTGGCAAGGGCCCGCAGGCGCCGCTGTGTCGCTCCATCACTCGAATGTATGGTGCTAGGCAGCCGTCTCGGCGCCTCCTTAGACTCGGCCGCATAAAAAACGGAGGAATTATCATGTCCGAGACTCTGCTTTGCCCACGTAACCTGGCATTCGAACTCTATGAAGTCCTCGACGCCGAGACACTGACCCAGCGCGAGCGCTTCGCTGACCACAGCCGCGAAACCTTCAATGCCGCACTGGATACCGCCCGCAGCATCGCCGAGCACCTCTTCGCTCCGCACAATCGCAAGGCCGACGAGAACGAGCCGATCTACCAGGACGGCGAAGCGGTGCTGATTCCTGAGGTGAAGCCGGCGGTCGACGCTTTCATCGAAGCGGGCTTTCACAACGCCTCGCGCAGTTTCGAAGACGGCGGCATGCAGTTGCCCAACCTGCTCGCACGCGCCTGTTTCGCGCATTTCCAGGCGGCCAACGTCGGCACCTCTTCCTATGCCATGCTGACCATGGGCGCCTCGCACCTGATCGAAACCTTCGGTAGCGAGGAGCAGAAGCGGCGCTTCCTGCAGCCCATGATCGAAGGCCGCTTCTTCGGCACCATGGCGCTGACTGAGCCGCACGCGGGCTCGTCCTTGTCAGACTTGCGGACCCGCGCCGAGCCAGCCGGCGACGGCACTTACCGTCTGAAGGGCAACAAGATCTTCATTTCCGGCGGCGACCATCCGCTGTCGGAAAATATCGTGCACATGGTGCTGGCCAAGCTGCCGGACGCCCCGCCCGGCGTGAAGGGCATCAGCCTGTTCATCGTGCCCAAATTCCTGGTCAGGGATGACGGCTCGCTGGGCGAACGAAACGATGTCGCTCTAGCCGGGCTGTTCCACAAGATGGGCTGGCGCGGCACCACGTCCACCGCGCTGAACTTCGGTGACAACGATGGCTGCGTGGGCTACCTGGTGGGCGAGCCGCACAAGGGCCTGTCCTATATGTTCCAGATGATGAACGAGGCGCGTATCGGCGTCGGTATGGGCGCGATCATGCTCGGCTACGCCGGTTATCTGTACTCGCTGAACTACGCCCGCGAGCGACCACAGGGCCGCCTACCGGATGGCAAGAACCCCGCCTCGGCGCAGGTGCCGATCATTCAGCACACCGACATCAAGCGCATGCTGCTAATTCAGAAAGCCTATGTCGAAGGCGCTTTCGATCTGGGACTGTATGCCGCGCGCCTGGTGGATGAACAACATACCGCGCCGAGCGAGGACGACCGCAAACACGCCCATGAACTGCTGGACTTGCTCACGCCCATCGTTAAATCCTGGCCATCGGAGTTCTGCCTCAAGGCCAACGAACTGGCGATCCAGATCCTCGGCGGCCACGGCTATACCCGTGAATACCCGGTGGAGCAGTACTACCGCGACAACCGCCTGAACCCGATCCACGAAGGCACCCACGGCATCCAGTCGCTGGATCTGCTATCGCGCAAGCTGACCCAGAACGGCGGCGCCGGACTACGTCAGCTGCTCGGCCTGATCCACGGCACCTGCAAGCGCGCCAGCGAATTCGGCTCGCTGGATGCGCTGCGCCAACCACTGGAGCAGCTGCTGACGCGCCTGACGGAGGTGACCCAAGCGCTGCTGGGCGACCTGATGGCGGGCAAGATCAATCAGGCGCTGGCCAACTCGGCGCTGTACCTCAAGGTCTTCGGCCATGCCGTGATCGGTTGGCGCTGGCTGGAACAGGCGATTCGCGCCGAACAGGGGTTGACCGCCGGCAATGCGGCCGACACCGACTTCTATCGCGGCAAGCTGCAGGCGGCACGCTACTTCCTGACGTGGGAAGTGCCGAGCTGCCATCACGACCTCGACATTCTCGCCAGCCGCGACGACACCTGCTTGGCCATGCAAGACAGCTGGTTCTAGGCCTTGCGACGCAGCGCCCGGCCGGTCGGCAACCGAAGTCGGCCGCGCAGGGCTCGCCCTGTGCGGAATTTCACGCCGATGTAGCGCCGACACCTGGCACTGGCACGCTGGCCCGAGCGCGTCGTCGTTCCGCCAGCTTTTTTTGACAGCTCGCCAAAACAGCAGGTTAGAATCGCTGGCATGCACCCTGCATGACATCAGCGGCACTGACCTATGGAGAGCGCGCTTGGATATCGGCAACATCAACCAACTGTTCTTTATCGGTGCCCTGTTGGTTGCGGCCAGTATCCTGATGAGTTCTCTGTCGACCCGACTCGGCGTGCCGATTCTGGTGATTTTCCTTGCGGTGGGCATGCTCGCCGGCGTCGACGGCATCGGCGGCATCGTATTCAACGACTACTCGCTGGCGTTCCTGATCAGCAACCTGGCGCTGGCGATCATCCTTCTTGACGGTGGCATGCGCACCCGCGCCGCGACCTTCCGTGTAGCGCTCTGGCCCGCGTTTTCCCTGGCCACTGCCGGCGTGGTCGTCACCTCCGGCCTGACCGGCCTGGCCGCGGCCTGGCTGTTCCAGCTACCGCTGATGCAGGGCCTGCTCATCGGCGCCATCGTCGGTTCAACGGATGCGGCAGTGGTATTCAACCTGCTCAACGGCCGCGGGCTCAACGAGCGGGTCGGCTCGACGCTGGAAATCGAGTCGGGCAGCAACGACCCCATGGCCATGTTCCTCACCGTCGCGCTGATCGACATGCTCGCGTCCGGCCAGACCGGTTTCGGCTGGGGCTTTTTCGTCAGTCTGCTGCAACAGTTCGGGATCGGCACGCTGCTCGGCCTGTCCGGCGGCTGGCTGCTGCTGTATCTGATCAACCGTCTCTCGGTCGCGGACGGTCTCTACCCGCTGCTGGCGGTGAGCGGCGGCATCATGATTTACGCCTTCTCCGGAGCAA
>DPSI01000093.1 GCA_003527165.1 Pseudomonas sp. | reverse complement strand
CCAGATCCAGTGGGTATCGATAGCGGTGATGTTGCCGGGCGCGGCAGCGGCAGCGTGGGTGAACATTGCCAGCGATACGTCGAAGTGATTGTTGGAATGCGAACCCCAGGTCAGGCCGAACTGATCGCACAGCTGTGCCAGTCGCACCGACCCCTGCATGGTCCAGAAATGCGGATCGGCCAGCGGAATATCGACAGCATCCAGGCGGAACGAATGGCCCATCTGCCGCCAGTCGGTCGCCACCATGTTGGTCGCGGTCGGGATGCCGGTGGCACGCTTGAACTCCGCCATGATTTCGCGTCCGGAATAGCCGTTCTCGGGGCCACAGGGGTCTTCGGCGTAGGCGAGAATATGACCCTGGCCCCTGCACAGCTCAATGGCCTCGGCCAGTGACCAGGCGCCGTTGGGATCCAGCGTGACGCGCGAATCCGGGAAGCGCGCCTTGATGCCGGCGATCGCCTGCATTTCCTCGCTGCCGCGCATGACACCGCCCTTGAGCTTGAAGTCTTTGAAGCCGTAACGCGCAGCGGCGGCTTCGGCCAGCCGCACTATGGATTCCGCTGTGACCGCCTGTTGGTGACGGATGTGATACCAGTCGTCAGCCGAACCGTTGCCGGCGAGGTAGGGCAGATCAGTGCGGTTGCGGTCGCCTATATAGAAAAGATACGCAAGCATTGGCACGCTATCGCGCTGCTGGCCGCTGCCGAGCAATTGCGCGACAGGCACGTCGAGATGCTGGCCGAGCAGATCGAGGAGGGCGGCCTCAACCGCAGTGATCACGTTGTCCAACCGTAGGTTGATCTCGTGCGGCTGTTTCAATACGGCGGCTTCCGCTTCGGACGTCACCTGATGCTGCGTAGTCTGCGACCCACCGGACGAACCGCCGGCGATGGCGAGGCGCAATGCGTTCAATACCCGGTTGTAGCGCCCGATCGGCTGTCCTATTACCAGTGCCTTGGTGCGCTCGAGCGCCTGGCGGATGCCTTCGCCGCCCGGGACTTCACCGATACCGGTACGGCCAGCGCTGTCCTTGAGGATCACCAGGCTGCGGGTGAAGTACGGGGCATGAGCACCACACAGATTCAACAGCATGCTGTCGTAACCTGCCACCGGTATGACCTGCATCTCCGTTACTGTCGGGGTCGCTGTCTTTGCGTCTAGCATCTGCTATGGAGCTCCTGCTTATTGTTGTGGGCGAGGGTGGTTCAGGCAAATGACACAGCCGGACTGGTTAACGTCACCCTTCTGCATGTGCCGAATGAATCGAAGCCGGGCATCTGGCGCTAGGAGAACGGAATCCTGGCAGTGAAGGTAATGCAGGCTGTTACGTGAAAGCGCCAGGCAGTTCAGGCCTGGCCTGCCCACGGGAAGCGCTGGCCAGGCGCGGTGCGCCGGCAGCCAAGAATGATTCGGCGCAGAGGAGGGCAGCTGCCGGGAAATACGAGGCGTTGCGGACAAGTTCATGGCTTTTTGAGCTCTGCTTGTTGTTTGTCATACGTTGTCATATGACTTGGCTGATTTTTTTTAGCAGTGCCGAGGTTAGATGTCAAACGGTTGCAACATCCCAATCGGCTCTTATGACGTACGGGTCAGCTGTTGGTTTCGCTGCGTTGTTGACTGTTTTAGCTCGATCCAAATGTAGGTCCATCGACTGATGGAGGTTTTGGCACAACGAAACACGAGGCGACGACGCAGGGGAAAATCTTCCAACAAAAGGTAGCGCCCCTCAGTGTTGTACGATAACGTATCTCCAAGGCTGCGGCCCTACTTCCATACCGATAGTTTCACAGGATGCTCGAACAATGAATCCACAAGAACTGAAGGCCATCCTCTCTGCTGGTCTGCTGTCTTTCCCGGTCACCGATTTCGACCAGCGAGGCGACTTCAACCGTGCGGGGTATATCAAGCGACTGGAATGGTTGGCGCCCTATGGCGCAACGGCGCTCTTCGCCGCGGGCGGCACTGGCGAATTCTTCTCGCTGACACCTCAGGAATACCCGGACGTCATCAAGACCGCGGTCGATACCTGCGCTGGCCAGGTTCCAATTCTTGCTGGTGTGGGTGGCCCGACCCGTCAGGCCATTGCTTACGCCCAAGAAGCCGAGCGTCTGGGTGCGAAGGGGCTGCTGCTGCTGCCGCATTACCTGACCGAAGCCAGCCAGGAAGGGGTCGCCAAGCACGTCGAAGAGGTGTGCAAGTCAGTCAACATCGGCGTCGTGGTCTACAACCGCAACGTATGCCGCTTGACCGCACCGCTGCTCGAGCAACTGGCCGAGCGTTGCCCGAACCTCATCGGTTACAAGGATGGTCTGGGCGATATCGAACTGATGGTCTCCATCCGCCGCCGGCTCGGCGACCGTCTGAGCTACCTGGGCGGCCTGCCGACCGCAGAGGTTTACGCCGCGGCGTACAAGGCCCTTGGCGTGCCGGTCTACTCATCGGCCGTGTTCAACTTCATACCGAAGACCGCAATGGATTTTTACAAGGCCATTGCCCGCGATGACCATGAAACCGTTGGCAAGCTGATCGACGATTTCTTCCTGCCTTATCTCGACATCCGTAATCGTTGCAAGGGCTATGCGGTCAGTATCGTCAAGGCCGGCGCTCGCATTTCCGGCTACGACGCCGGCCCGGTTCGCGCCCCGCTGACTGACCTGCGTCCGGATGAGTACGAAGCGCTCGCCGCGCTGATCGTGAAACAGGGCGCTCAGTAACGGTTTGGTCCGACTATCACTCGCCCCAACCGCCGAAACGCAGTGGCAGCCTATGGGCTAGCCCTGCCGGCGGGTCTAATCAAGGAGAGCGTTCCGTGGCAGACGTAAAGCGTTATGACAATTACATCGATGGTCAATGGGTAGCTGCCAAGAACTACCAGGCCAACATCAATCCGTCCGATCTGTCGGACGTCATCGGCGAATACGCCCAGGCGGATGCTTCGCAGGTCGAAGCCGCTATCGCCGCGGCGCGCAAGGCATTCCCCACGTGGTCCACTTCGGGCATTCAGGCTCGCGCCGATGCGTTGGAGAAGGTCGGTCTGGAAATCCTTGCCCGTCGCGAAGAACTGGGCACACTCCTGGCCCGCGAAGAGGGCAAGACCCTGCCCGAGGCCATCGGCGAAGTCGCTCGCGCAGGCAACATCTTCAAATTCTTCGCCGGCGAATGCCTGCGTCAGGCCGGCGAAACGCTGCAGTCGGTCCGTCCCGGCGTCAGCGTCGAAGTGACTCGCGAACCGCTGGGCGTGATCGGCCTGATCACCCCTTGGAACTTCCCCATCGCCATTCCGGCGTGGAAGATCGCCCCGGCGCTGGCTTACGGCAACTGCGTGGTGATCAAGCCGGCTGATCTGGTCCCCGGCTGCGCCTGGGCCATCGCCGATATCATCTCGCGCGCCGGCTTCCCGGCAGGCGTGTTCAACCTGGTGATGGGCAAGGGCCGCGAAGTGGGCGAAGCCATCGTCAACGACAAGCGTGTCGATGGCGTCAGCTTCACCGGCTCGGTCGGTGTCGGTCGCGGTATCGCCGCTAGCTGCGTCGGTCGTCAGGCGAAGGTTCAGCTGGAAATGGGCGGTAAGAACCCGCAGATCATCCTTGATGATGCTGATCTCAACACCGCCGTTGAGCTGGCCACCCAAAGCGCGTTCTATTCGACCGGCCAGCGTTGCACCGCATCCAGCCGCATCATAGTGACCGAAGGCATCTACGACCGCTTCGTCGAAGCCATGATCGAGCGCATCAAGAAAGTCAAGGTCGGCTCGGCGCTTGAGCAGGGCATCGATGTCGGCCCGGTGGTTTCTCAGGCACAACTGGATCAGGATCTGAGCTACATCGCGCTCGGCAAGGAAGAAGGGGCGCGTCTGGCCTGCGGCGGTGAGCGCGTCAAGTGCGCTACCGAAGGCTACTTCCTGGCGCCAACGCTGTTTGTCGATAGCACCGCCAACATGCGCATCAGCCGTGAAGAAATCTTCGGCCCGGTGGCCAACGTGGTTCGCGTCAAGGATTACGACGAAGCCCTGGCGATGGCCAATGACACCGAATTCGGCCTGTCGGCGGGTATCTGCACCACTTCGCTGAAGTATGCCAATCACTTCAAGCGCCACTCCCAGGCGGGCATGGTGATGGTCAACCTGCCGACCGCGGGCGTGGATTACCACGTGCCGTTCGGCGGGCGCAAAGGGTCGTCTTACGGCCCGCGCGAACAGGGTCGCTACGCTCAGGAGTTCTACACCACGGTGAAGACCACCTATATCGGCTGACCGACCGTGCCGTTACATAAGGCGCAACCGGTCCTAGTCACCTGACGGGCCGTTGAAAATGCAGGCGAGGCAGGCAAGACGAGGCAATAACAGCCGACGAAGCGGAGTCTAGGTGTGCTAATGCGCATTCTGACCGGGCTCGCAACCGAGGCCGTTTTAACGAAGTATTGCGACCCAAGAAGCTTTCACGGCTTGCTTAGAGCTCGGCGGGTTGCGCCCCAAGGCAAACAGATTCGCTTTACCCGCAACGCGGACCATAAGAACAAAAGAGAGACGCATATGAATAATTCTGTGAAACAAAGTGCTCCGGTCGTCACCGAACTTCGGGTGGTCCCGGTCGCCGGTCAGGACAGCATGCTGCTCAATCTGAGTGGCGCCCAGGGTCCGTATTTCACCCGCAACATCCTTATTCTCAAGGACAGCGCGGGCAACACGGGTGTCGGCGAGGTCCCCGGTGGCGAGGCGATTCGCCAAACGCTGGAAGATGCACGTGCCATCCTGGTCGGCCAGTCGGTGGGTAACTTCAACGGCTTGCTGAACCAGGCGCGCAAGGCCTTCGCTGACCGCGATGTCGGCGGTCGCGGCCTGCAGACCTTCGATCTGCGTATCGCCATCCATGCCATCACGGCAATCGAGTCGGCGCTGCTCGACCTGCTCGGGCAGCACCTTGGTGTGCCGGTCGCCGCATTGCTCGGCGACGGACAACAGCGCGACGAAGTGGAGATGCTCGGCTACCTGTTCTACGTCGCCGATCGCAACAAGACCGACCTCGGCTACCGCGACGAATCCAATGCTAGCGACGCCTGGTTCCGCGTGCGCAACGAAGAAGCGCTGACGCCCGAGACTGTGGTTCGGCAGGCCGAAGCGGCCTATGCACGCTACGGCTTCAAGGATTTCAAACTCAAGGGCGGCGTGCTGCCGGGCAGCGAAGAGGTCAAGGCGATTCGTGCGCTGGCCGAGCGTTTCCCCGACGCGCGGATTACCCTCGACCCCAACGGCGCCTGGTCGCTGGCTGAAGCCATCGAGCTGTGCAAGGACCTGCACGGCGTGCTGGCCTATGCCGAAGACCCTTGCGGCGCCGAGAACGGTTACTCCGGCCGCGAAGTGATGGCCGAGTTCCGCCGCGCCACTGGCCTGCCGACCGCGACCAAC
>DPSI01000534.1 GCA_003527165.1 Pseudomonas sp. | reverse complement strand
ATCGCAAGCTTGCGGCGCGCATCCACGTCGGTGAGCAGGTGCGGTTGCAGGTGCCGGCCGGGATGCGCATCGTCAGCATCGAATCGGACCCCGAGGACGACACGCTTTGCGGCAAGGGCAACCTGCTGCGCGAGAAGGCGGCGCGGGTCGGGCCGGGTGAAACGCTGCAGTTTCGCATCAGCAGCGACAACCGCATCGGTTTCGATATCCAACAGGTCGAGGCCAAGTAAGCGACTCCCGCGCCGCGCCGAGGAGATGATGGCAGCCTCGCCGAGTATTACCGCGGCGGAATAACGGCGAAACATTCTTGCCCGCCACTGCCGAACCCTCGTCCCGGTTTCGTGCTCCCAGATAGGCACAAGCGTTGTGCTTGAGCCTCTGGTGGCGCGCCATCAGGCAGGCTCGCGATGCACAATGACCCTAACACGCCAACGCGGCCGAGTCGCCGCCTGCAGGAGTCGATGCGTGAACAGAGCCATGTCCTCCCTGATGTTCGTCGCCGGGCTTGTCCTGGTCCCAACGCTGCATGCCGAGCAGCGACCGGCCTATGGCCCACACCTCGAAGGGTTCAGCTATCCCCATCCGATCAAGCGCTTCGAGTTCTCGTCTCAGCGCCAGCCGCTGTCCATGGCCTATATGGACGTGCAGCCAGCAGGCAAAGCCAACGGCCGCACGGTGGTGCTGATGCACGGCAAGAATTTCTGCGCGGCGACCTGGGAGGAAAGCATCGCGGTGCTCTCTCAGAATGGCTATCGAGTAATCGCACCCGACCAGATTGGGTTCTGCGGTTCCAGCAAACCTGAGGGCTACCAGTTCAGTTTTGCGCAGCTGGCGCACAACACTCAGGCACTGCTGCAGTCGCTGGATCTCGATCAGGTCACGGTAATCGGCCACTCCATGGGCGGCATGCTGGCGGCGCGGTTCGCCCTTAATTACCCACAAATGGTCGAACAACTGGTGCTGGTCAACCCCATCGGCCTCGAGGACTGGCAGGCCGAAGGCGTGCCCTATGCACCCATCGACCAGCTGTACCAGGGCGAACTGAACACCGATTTCGAGAAGATCAAGGCCTACCAGCAGAAGTTCTATTACAACGGCAACTGGAAGCCGAAGTACGACCGCTGGGTGAATATGCTGGCCGGGATGTACGCCGGTGATGGCAAGGAGATCGTCGCGTGGAACCAGGCGCAGACCTCCGACATGGTCTTCACCCAGCCGGTGATTCAGGCGTTCGAGAAGCTGAGCATGCCCACCCTGTTGCTGATCGGCGGCAAGGATCGCACCGCACCGGGCGCCAATCGTGCGCCGGAAGAAGTCGCGCAACGCCTGGGCAACTATCCCGAACTGGGCCGGCAGGCCGCCTCGATGATTCCCGACGCCACACTGGTCCCTTTCCCGGAGCTGGGGCATTCACCCCAGGTCGAGGCGCCGGATGTGTTCCACAAGGCATTGTTGAGTGGTCTCAGGGCGCGCTGATGGGTGCCGGTGGCCGGTACGCCGGTATGCCGTTATCGAGTGGTCGAGCCGTTGATGCCGCTAAAGCGGCCAGATCCAGAGAATGACCGGCACGGCCACCAGCACCACCAGGATCGACAGCGGCAGCCCCAGGCGCCAATAGTCACCGAAGCGGTAGCCGCCTGGCGCCATCACCAAGGTATTCGACTGGTGGCCGATGGGTGTGAGAAAGGCGCAGGAGGCGCCGATGGTCACCGCCATCAGCAGCGGATCGGCGGAGGCTTCCATACCGCGTGACAGGCTGATCGCCACGGGCGCGGCGAGCACCGCAGCGGCCGCATTGTTAACCACGTTGGACAGTAGCATCACACCGGCCATCAGTATCGCCACGGTCGCAGCCGGCGGGGCGGCCTGACCAATGTTCAGCAGAGCGTCGGCGATCAGGCGTGAGCCGCCGGTGGTTTCCAATGCTTCGCCGATCGGCAGCATGGCGGCAATCAGGACGATGATCGACATGTCGATGCTCTTGTAGATATCGCCGCTGGGCACCAGCCCGACCAGCACCATCGCCAGCGCAGCGCCTACCAGCGCGATGGCCGCCGGGACCATGCCCAGCGCGATAAGCGCCAGTGCGGCGGCAAAGATGCTGCTGGCCAACAGCACCTGACGAGGCGCCGTGATCCGTAGACCGCGCGAGGCCAGCGGCAGGCACCCGAGGTTGCTCAGGGTCGACTGCAGCTGGTCCTCGCGGGCCTGTAACAACAGGATGTCGCCAGCGGCGAAGCGGATCTTGCTCAGACGCTGTCGCAACCGCTGACCCTGACGGGCCACGGCGAGAACGTTCACCCCGTGGCGTTCACGTAGCGCCAGACCGGTCGCGGTAGTGCCCACCAGCGACGAGCCGGGCGTGACGATGGCCTCGGCCAATGCACGTTCACCGTGGCGATCGTTCTTGGTCTCGCCAGCATCGCGCTGTTTGTTCGAGCCCCCGTTCTTTTTTGCCTGCTTAACCTGTTCGGCTTTCTCTTGTGCCTCCGCCTTGCCGTCGGCTTCGGCGGCCAGCTGCAGGTGCGTCACATCGAGAAAGGTCTTGAGACTGTCGGAGTCGGCCTCGACCAACAGAACGTCGTCGTCGTGTAGCACTTCGTAGGTCGAGGGCATACGCTGGTGATGACTGGCACGCACCAGGGCGATGACGATCACGTCCACCTCGTCGCCACCGGCCATGATCAGCTCACGCAGCGTGCGGCCGGCATATTTGCTGCCCGCTGGAACCTTCAACTCGGTCAGGTAGGCGCTGATTTCGAACAGTTCCTGGTCACCGCCCTGGTTCTCGCGGCGCGGTATCAGGCGCCAGAGCAGGGCGATGAACAACACGCCGGCGGCTGTGATCGCCAGACCTACCGGAAGGAAATCGAACATGCGGAATGGCGTCTCGCCGACTTCGCGTCGATAGCCGGCGATGATGATGTTCGGTGGCGTACCGATCAGCGTCAGCGTGCCGCCGAGCAGTGAGCCGAAGGCCAGCGGCATCAGCAAGTAGGATGGCGAGCGGCCGCTCTGGCGCGACATCCACACGGCGACCGGCATGAACAGCGCCAGCGCGCCGACGTTATTCATGAAACCCGAACACAGCGCGACGATACCGGTAAGTGTCAGCACCTGGACCCAGGGCCGATCACCTACCTTGGTCAGGTGGCGCGCCAGTGAATCCACCACGCCTCCGTTGAGCAGACCTCGGCTGAGCACCAGTACCGCCGCGACAGTGATCACCGCCGGATGCCCGAGCCCCATGAAGGCCTTTTCCGGCGGCACGATGCCGGCCAGGGTGACGACCAATAGAGCACCGAGCGCGACGATGTCGTAACGCCAGCGATTCCACACGAACAACCCCAGTGTCGCGGCCAGCACGGCGAATACGATCAGCTGATCGCTTTGCATGGAATACTCCGAAAGGCAGCTGTGCCGCG
>DPSI01000358.1 GCA_003527165.1 Pseudomonas sp. | reverse complement strand
TACGAGCCCAGTTCGATGGGTGGCCTCAAGGAAGCGCCCAAGACGACGCCCGACTATCACCAATGGGTCGAAGGGCACCTGGGCCGCTACCAGACCACCGAGGCCGCTGCGGACTATCATCAGGCTGGCGAACGTTATCGCAGTTTCGAGGACTGGGAGCGCGACGACCTGATCGCCAACATCACCGCCGACCTCAAGGAATGTCCCGAGCACATCTGTCTGCGGATGATCTGGCACTTCTGGCATTGCGATCCCGATTACGGTCAGCGTCTGGCTGACGGGGTGGGCGTGGATGTCGAAAAGGCCAAGGCGCTGCCGCCGCTGGAAGGCCGTGCCGCGCCGGGCGAAAACCTGGCAGGGCCGACCTACAGCAGTGGCAAAACCGAAGGCCGCGACAAGCACGACGAAGCCTAGTGGGCTTGCTGGCGCGGCAATGATCGGTGGGTCGTTGCCGCGTCGCAGCATAGGCCTGTCATTGTCGATTCACTAGAATCAGCAGTTTGCGCGATTGCCGCGCCCCGCCTCGAAAAGGACCCCCATGAATTCGGAACCCGTTGCCCCCAGTCTCGACATCGAAGCGCGTTATGCCTGCGCCAAAGCCCTCGCACTCGAGGCCGCGCAGCTGGGCATGGACTACTACCGCAAGCGCGATGCGCTGACTGTCGAACACAAGGGTGATGACCTGCAGGATGTAGTCAGCATCGCTGACAAGCAGATCGAAGCCTTCATTCGCGAACGCCTGACGCAGCGCTTTCCCGAGGATGGCTTTCTAGGCGAGGAGAGCGGTTCCGCCGATCTCGGTGCCCGCTGCGTGTGGGTGATCGATCCCATCGACGGCACAGCCTGCTTCGTCAACGGGCTGCACAACTGGTGCGTGTCGATCGGCCTGCTGGTCGATGGCGAGCCGCATCTGGGGGCGATCGCCGATCCCAACCATAACGAGCTGTTCCATGGATGCCTGGGCCAGGGCGCGTTCGTCAACGACACTCCCCTTAAAGTGAGCAGCGCCGCCCATGTGGGGCAGGGCGTGACTGCCACCGGCACTTTTCACCCGCGTGGCAAGGAACACTTCATTCCTTTTCTCGAAAAACTGCTGGCTGAAGGCGGGATGTTCTTTCGCAATGGCTCCGGCGCGCTGATGACCGCCTACGTGGCAGCCGGTCGGCTGCTCGGCTACTACGAGACCGAGCTGAAAAGCTGGGACTGCATGGCCGGGCTGGTGTTGGTGAAGGAAGCGGGGGGTCGGGTGAACGACTTCTTCCGTAACGACGGGTTGTTACTCGGCAATCCCTATCTGGTTGCCTGTCCGGGCGTCTATCCACAGCTGGCGGAAATGATCGGCCCGTCGCTGGACGATTGACGCCGTCCGGTCTCAACGCTTGGAGCGTCCGGATCTGCATTCCCACGCGAACGTGGGAACCATCAGATGTCGCGGCACCAAGCCGCGACGATTTTGCTCAACTTAAGTGCGCAGCTCGGGCGGAACCGTACCGCCGTGTTCGGCGAGCTTGTGCATAACGGTGCGGTGCAGCCACATGTTCATCTGCGCCGAGTCGGCCATCTGGTCCGGCGGGCAACCCAACTCGGTGGCCAGCTCTTTGCGCGACTCCAGGCTACTATCGAGGCCCAGCAGCTTCAGCAGGTCGACGATGGAGGTGCGCCAGTTCAGCTTTTCCGGATGAGTCGCTGCCATGCCGTCGAGTTTCGCCGGCACGTCCACGGCGCTGGTGGTGCTACCGGCGGTACCAACCGTGCCGGCTGCACCGGCCATGCCGGGGGTCGATCCGCTGGCACCGGGTGGCGCGGTGGTCGCGTTGTTGGCGGTGGTGGGGCGCTCGGAATCCACGACCGTATCGGTGGCGTGCTGATTGGTCCCCGAATCCGGCGCGGCGGGCTTGTGCGCTTCGTTACTCGCGCCGCCCATGCCCAGCTTGTCTTTGATTTTGTCGAACAGGCCCATTGCATGATCCTCGGTTGATGTAGGTCTCCGTTGGACCCTCGCTGCGTTCAGGTCATTCAACCCCGCAGGTCGGAAGAGCGGCATCGAAGCAACCGTCTGTCTGCCGGTGCCGCTAGCGGGCGGTGGTTGCCCGGGGCTCGGCGGCCGTGCCGCCGCCGAGGGCGACGTAGAGCTCGATAAGGTTCTGCACCTGCGCGCGCTGGACCTGAATGAACGCCTGTTCGGCATCGAAGCGATTGCGTTCGGCGTCCAGCACTTCGAGGTAATTGACCACGCCTTCGGCATAGCGCTCCTGGGCCAGATCGGCGATGCGCCGCAGCGTGGCGACGTTCTCTCGTTGCGCCGCGACCTGTTCGGCCAGATAGCGTCGGCCGGCGAGGGCGTCGGCCACTTCTCTGAAGGCCACCTCGATGGCGCGTTCATACTCGGCGATGGTGATGTTTTCGCGCGCTTCGGCAACCGTCAGGTTGCCACGATTACGTCCGAAATCGAACAGCGGCAGGCTGATCGATGGTCCGATGCTCCAGGTGCGATTGTCGGAGCTGATCAGGTTGCTCAGCTCCGACGAGGCGTAGCCGGCGCTGCCCGTCAGCGATACCTGTGGGAAGAACGCGGCCCGCGCCACACCAATGTTGGCGCGAGCGGCGCGCAGCTGCTCTTCGGCGGCGAGGATGTCGGGCCGCACCAGCAGCAGTTCCGATGGCAGGCCCGCGGCCAGGGTAACCGGGTTCACCTGCCGGGCCAGCGGCTCTGCCACTGGCAGCGGGGCGGGTGGTTCCCCGCCGATCAGTTGGGTCAGGAAGTTCTGTTGCTGAGCGTGGGTCAGGCGCAACGCCGCCAGTTCGGTTGCGGCCTGGGTTAGCAGCGCCTGGGCCTGGTTGTAATCGAGTGCCGAGGTGATGCCCGCATCGAAGCGTACCTGAGCGATGCGCAGCCCGTCGCGACGACTGCGAACGGTGGCTTCCGCCAGCGCGATGCGCTGGTCGGCCTCGCGCACGGCCAGATAGGTGGCGCTGACATCGGCGATCAACGACAGGCGAAACGCCCGTTGGGCCTCCACCGTGGCCAAATATTGTGCCCGCGCCGCCTCGCTGAGGTTGCGTACACGGCCCCAGAAGTCCAATTCGAACGCGCTGACGCCGATTCCAAGCGAGTAGCGCTCGATCACTCCATCCCCCGCCGCCGCGGCACTGCCGCCCGGTGCGCCACCAGCGCCCACCGCAGCGCCGGTGCCTGTCGACGCACCGGTCCCGGCGGGGAATCGACCGCGGGTGGCGTCGGCGTTGAGCCCGAGGTTGGGGTAGCGATCGGCGTTCTGCACGCGAAACTGTCCACGCGCTTCCTCGATCCGTTCCACCGCTACTTGCAGGTCGCGATTGCGCTCCAGCGCCAGGTCGATAAAGGCGTGCAGGCGGGGATCGAGGAGAAATTCGCGCCAGCCGATGCTTGCCGGGGCAATGCCGGCGGTGCCGGCATCGAGGGCGTGCGGATAACGTGGCGCGGTGGGTGACGCGGGTCGCTCATGGGTGGGGGCGAACTGGCACCCGGCAAGCAGGCCGACCAGCAGCACCGACAGAGGTTTATGCATGCTCCGGCTCCTCGCTGTGCTTGCCGGCCTTGTCTTCGCTGGTGGGCGGCCGCCGCTTGCTCAGCCAGCGGCGCACGCTGAGGTAGAAGAGCGGGATGTAGAACAGGCCGAGCAGGGTGGCGACGATCATCCCGCCCATCACGCCGGTGCCGACCGCGACTCGACCGGCCGCGCCGGCTCCGGTGGACAGCACTAGCGGCAGCATGCCGAGGATGAACGTCAGCGAGGTCATCAGAACCGGGCGAAAGCGCAGCCGGACCGCGTTCATCACAGCGTCGGTCAGACTTTTGCCTTGCCCTTCCTCTTCGATGGCGAATTCGACGATGAGAATCGCGTTCTTCGCCGACAGGCCGATGATGGTCACCAGACCGACGTTGAAGTAGACGTCCGCGGGCAGGTCGCGGAGCATCGCGAACAGCACCGCCCCGAGCGCACCGAACGGCACCACCAGTAGCACCGCAATCGGCACCGTCCAGCTTTCATAGAGCGCTGCCAGCACCATCAGTACCACCAGCAGCGACAGCCCGAGCAGCAGGCCGACCTGGCCGGAAGCCTGCTGTTCCTCGAAGGACGCATCCGACCATTCATAGGCGAAGCCGTCCGGCAGTTCGCCGGCAAGCCGCTCCATCTCGGCCATGGCCTCGCCAGTGGTGCGGTTTGGTGCGGCGCTGCCGGAGAGGGTCAACGCCGGGTAGCCGTTGTAGCGCTGCAGCTGGGTTGGACCCAGGGTCCATTCCACGCGGGTGAAGGCACCGAAGGGTACGCTCTCGCCCTGGTCGTTGAGCACCTTCAGGTTGAGTACGTCCTGCGGCGTCATGCGGGAGGGCGCATCGGCCTGCAACAGTACCTGCAAAACCCGGCCGTCACGGTTGAAATCATTGGCGTAGGCGCTGCCGAAGGCGGTGCTCAGGGTGGCGTTGACATCGCGGATCGACAGTCCCAGCGCACGTGCCTTGATGCGGTCGATCTGCACCCGCAGCCGAGGTGCTTCGTCGGCCCCCTCGGGGCGCACGTCGCGCAGCACAGCGCTCTGGCTGGCGGCTCCGAGTAGCTGGTTGCGTGCTTCGAGGAGCGCCTTGTAGCCCCGGCCGCCGCGGTCTTCCAGCTTGAAGGTGAAGCCTCCCGCGACCCCGAGGCCGGGGATCGACGGCGGGTTCAGAGCGAACACGCGCGCCTCCTTGATCTGAGAGAAAGCGCCCATCGCCTGCTGCACGACGGCCGGCGCGGTGTTTTCGGCACCCGGTCGCTCATCCCAAGGCACCATCCGCGCGAACGTCATGGCGTGGGCCTGGCCTTGGCCGAAGAAGCTGAAGCCGTACACCATGATCGCGTCTTCGACCAGCGGGTGGTCGGCATAGAAGGCTCTGACCTGGCGGCCCGCTTCCTCGGTGCGCTCGATGGTGGCGCCGGGTGGCGCCTGGATCACGGTCATGATCGAGCCCTGATCCTCGTCCGGAAGAAAGGCGCTGGGCATTCGTTGGAACAGATAACCGGTGAGCAGCAGTAGCCCGACGAACAGCAGCAGAAACCACAGCGGGCGGGCCAGGACACCGCCGACCGCGTGGTGATAGCGATGCGTGGTACCCGCCATGAAACGGTTGAAAGGTGAGAAGATGCGTCGGCTCCAGCCGTTGTTTTCGCCTTCGGGCGCGCTGGGCTTGAGCAGCGCTGCGCAGAGTGCCGGCGTGAGTATCAACGCCAGCACGGTGGAGATGGCGACGGCGACGGACAGGGTGATCGCGAACTGGCGGTAAATGCCGCCCGTCGATCCGGGGAAAAATGCCAGGGGTACGAAGACCGCGATGAGCGCCAGGGTCGTCCCGATGATGGCAGCGCTGACCTGCCCCATAGCTTTCACCGTGGCTTCGTAGGGCGGCAGGCCTTCTTCGTCCATCAACCGTTTGACGTTCTCCACCACGACGATGGCGTCATCCACCAGGGTACCGATGGCCAGCACCATGCCGAACAGGCTCAGCAGGTTGATCGAGAAGCCCAGCAACCAGAGCCCCAGGCAGGTGCCCGCCAAGGTGATGGGGATGACGATGGTGGGGATGACCGTGGTGCGCCAGTTCTGCAGGAACAACAACATCACCAGCACCACCAACACCATGGCCTGTCCCAGCGTCACCAGCACCTGCTGGATGGAGGCGGAAATGAACGGCGTCGAATCGAATGGCACCGTCCAGCTCACCCCTTCGGGGAAGCCCGATTCCAGTTCGGCCATGCGTTGTTTGACGGCGTCGGCGGTATCCAGCGCATTGGCGTCCGGCGCCAGTTGCACGGCCAGGCCGGCTGCGGGCTGACCATTGAGTTCGCTGCGGGCGGTGTAGTTTTCAGCGCCGAGCTCGACACGCGCCACGTCGCGCAGACGCACCGCCGAACCGTTCGGATTGGCCCGCAGGATGATCTCGGCGAACTCCTCGGGCGTGCTGAAGCGACCCTGGGTCTCCAGCGGCGCATTGATCTCGATACCCTCGGCCAGCGGCAGATCGCCCAGCGCACCTCCGGCGGCCTGGCTGTTCTGTTCCTGCACCGCGGTTAGCACCTCGGTGGTGGTCATGTCGAAGCTCGCCAGGCGATCCGGGTCGAGCCAGATCCGCATGGCGTAGGCGGTATAGAACTCACGGATGTCGCCGACGCCCGGCACCCGGCGCAACTCGTCGAGAATGTGCGTGGTGGCGAAATGGCCGAGCTCCAGCGTGCCCATGTCGCCGTTGTCCGACATGATCGAGACGATTACCAGGAAGTCCTGCGACGCCTGGAATACCTGGATACCCTGACGTCGCACTTCCTCCGGCAGGCGCTGCTCGACCCGGCTGAGGCGGTTCTGCACTTCCATCTGGGCCACATCGATATCGGTGCCCGACTCGAAGGTCAGGTCGATCGACGCGCTCCCGTTGGAACGGCTGGTCGAATCCATGTAGAGGAAGCCTTCGACCCCGTTGAGCTCCTGCTCGATCACCTGGGTGACGTTGGTGGTCAACACGGCGGCATCGGCGCCTGGGTAGGTCACGTTGATGCGCAGGGTCGGTGGCGCGATGGTCGGGTACTGCTCGACCGGCAGGCTGCGCAGCGCCAGCAGTCCGCCCAGCAGGATGCCGAGGGCGATGACCCAGGCGAAGACCGGGCGACGTATGAAGAAGGTCGGCGTCATCGTGCCGTTGATCCGTCAGCTGTGGCGTCGTCCGGTTCGGGAGGGCGTTTGCCGGTGACGGGTCGCACCGGCTGACCGTTACGCGCGTTCTGCCCGCCTTCGACGATGACCCGGTCGCCTGCTTGCAAACCGTCGCGGATCAGCCATTCGCTGCCGTGCAACTCACCGAGTTCGACGTTGCGTGTGGAGACCCGATCGTCCTCGCCCACCAGTTGCACGCTGGCGCCGCTCTCGTTCAGCGCCACGGCGCGTTGCGGAATGGCAATGCCGTTGGGTCGCGTCCCGGCATTGATTCGTGCCTGGACGAATTGCCCCGGCAGCAGCAGACGATCCGGATTCGGAACCTCTGCCCGGAGTGCCACGGTGCCGGTGGACACATCGATGGTCATCGCCAGAAAGTCGATATAGCCGGTGTGCGGGTACTCGCTGCCGTCTTCGAGAAACAGCTGCACGGCGACCCGGTCCTTGTCAGGCAGGTGCAGCGCGCCCGAGGCGATCTGGGCGCGGATGGCGAGTAGATCGGAGCTCGACTGGGCAAAGCTGACGTAGACCGGATCGAATTGCTCGACGGTGGTCAGCAGGGTGCCTTCGCTGGCGCTCACCAGGGCGCCTTCGGTCACTTCGGCGCGTCCGGCGCGGCCGGCAATGGGGGAATCGACGCGGGTGTATTCGAGGTTGAGGCGTGCCGACTCGACCTCTGCCCGGGCTTGTGAAACGTCTGCCTCGGCCGTACGCAGTCGCGCCTGGGCGGCGTCGTATTCCTGCTGGCTGATGGCCTGCTTGGCCACCAGCCCCTTGTAGCGTTTGACGTCCTGGGCGGCGTTCATGGCCGTCGCCTGCGCTCGCTGCAGGGAGGCCTGCGCCGCGTTGAGGCTGGCCTGCATTTCGCGCGGATCGATCTGGAACAGCGCGGCTCCGGCCGCTACGTCCGTGCCTTCTTCGTATAGCCGGCGCTGGATGATGCCGTTGACCCGGGCGCGGATCTCGGCCACGCGAACGGCCTGGACGCGTCCGGGCAGTTCGACGATGTTGGCGATAGGGCGTGGTTGCACCGTCATCACCTCCACCTCGGGAGGCGGTGGAGCCTGGTCGGCTGGCTTGTCTTCCGAGCAGGCAACCAGCAGTAGCGCCATGGCCACCACCAGCGCTGGATTTCGCAATAACTGCCACATTCAGTCTGACCTTCGTTGGCTTCGCACGGCTTCGTTGCGGTATCCCGCGCGGACTTACACTCGACCGCAGCTTTAGGAATGCGGTTCCGGCCAAGTTCCGCTTGTAACGGCGTGCCCTTGTGGATCGCTGCCGGGCACTGGCGCGTGGCTTCGCTCTGCCGGCTCCCTGGCGCGCCTTGACGCTTTTGGCCAAGTCCGTCGGCAGGCGGCTGTGGTTTGGTAAGTGTTTGTGTCGAAGCCGCAGCCGCCGAATGGTCAATCCTTCGGCGTATGCAGCACCAGATGTTGTCTTGCCTGATCAGGCAGCGCTACCCCGGCGGCACGCAGGGCAGCGACCAGCGCCTTGCGCACCTCCGAGGCGGTGATGACGAAATCCGACCGGCGCGAATCGCACCAGAACTCCACATCGAACACCAGTTCGGTCGTGCCCAGTTCGTTGAGCCGCACCGAAGCGGGCGGGGTGGCCAGGACGCCAGGCGTGTGCTGTGCGGCCTGGCACAGGATCTGCGTCGTCGCGTCGATGTCCACGTCATAGCCGAGCGCGCAGACGACCTTGCCGCGCCGGATCGGTGCGGCGGTATTGTTGGTTACCCGAGACGTGAACGTCTCGGCGTTCGGCACCAGCACGCGGCGGCCGTCATAGGTGCGGATCTGCGTCGCTCGCAGCTCGATGCGTTCCACACTGCCCTCGGTTTCACCGATGATGATCTGGTCGCCCAGCTCGAAGGGGCGCAACGTCAGGATCAGCAATCCGCTGACGAAGTTGGAGAGAATGTCCTTCAGCGCAAAACCCAGCGCCAGGCTGGTCAGGCCCAGACCGGTGGCGAGCGTGCCGGGTTCCAGGCCGAAGGCGCTCGCCGCCACGATCAAACCGAGCAACCACACCGTGTAATAGCTGACCTGACGGACCAGGTTTTCCACCGTGCGATCGTCGCCCAGGCGGCTGAAGATCATCCGCATCAGCGTGCGTACGCCCGCTGCCAGGCCCCAGAACAGCAGCAATACCAGCAGCGCAGCGAGGATGCGCGGGATGATATGGATCGCCGATTCGAGCAGGCGGGCAAAAGCCGTCTCGACGCTCGCCTGCACCGAGGTGACGAAGCGCCCGCGTTCCGAGTCGCGGCGCTCGACCGCCGTTTCCAGCGCCCCGTCGATCAACGCCGCCCATTGCCGTGCCAGCGTGTCGATCGCTTCGCCGTTGGCGTCTGCATCCATTGGCGTGACCTCCACCAGCGGTCGTCCGGCTACGCTGATCTGGCGATTTTCGCCGTGCTCGCCGGTCTTCTCGATACGTGCGCGGGTGATGCCTTGAGGCGTCTCCAGGACAGCGGCCAGCTGTCGCTCGACCTGGCGCGCCCGTGGTCTGGCTTCCAGTTCGGCATCGGCGCCGATACGGAACAGTGCGCGGCCGTCGAGGCGCACCGTGGCAACGCTTTCCTGCGCCACCGACGAAGCTGGCACCAGCGCCTGGCAAACGAGCATCAGTAATACCAGCCAGACAACGCGAGAGGGCTGAGAATCGGTTAGGTGCTTGTGCATGGAAGCTGCGATCCGAGATGGCTGGCTGGCGGCAGATACAAGCAGGCCGCCGGAAACCTCGGCGGCCTGTCGATATCGCTTTCATCCGCTCGACGCAGCGCCTCGGCTAACCCCGACTGGCTTCGCCGTGCGCTGCTCGGCTGGAGCGGTGTCAGAACACCAGCATGAACAAGCCGATCACCACCAGCAGACCGATCAGGAAAATGATGCCAATTGTGCTGCCCAGAAACTTCAGCATGACGATGACTCCTGTTGCAGTGGGTACATCAATTCCGACTGGACAGGGCTGTGATCGTTCAGAAATGCCACGGCTGGCCGGGTCCAAGGACGCGGCTGCCCGGCTTCAGAGATGCTTCCAGATCAATTGCAAACCGGCGATCAGCATGCCGATGCGGGCGATCCGGTAGAACCAGGTGTGATCGATGCGCTTGTGCAGCCAGAGCCCTGTCCAGACGCCGAACGGCACGATGGGGGCGAGCATCAGGCTCAGCAGGAGGTTCTCGCGACTGAACTGGCCGAGTGCGGCGTAGGGAATCAGTTTGATCGCGTTGGTCATCAGGAAGAACAGATTGATGGTCGCGACGTAGCGCAGTTTGTCCAGCTGCTGCGGCAGCAGGTGCATCATGATTGGCGGACCACCGGCATGCGCGACGAAGCTGGTGAAACCGGCAACCGACGAGAGCAGGGTGCCGCGCCCGCGCTGCAACGGGCGCGGCTCGTCGTTGCGGGTGATCAGCCCGAGCACCACGAAACCCACCGCGATGGCCCCCATCATCAGCCCGATCATGCGCTCGTCGAGCAGCCCAAAGGTGAGCGAGCCGAGGGTGATGCCGATCAGCGCGCCGGGCAGCATGACCTTCAGGTTGGCGCTGTCCCATTTGCCGAAATACGCCTTCAGGCCCACCACATCTGCCAGACAGAGAATCGGCAACATGACCGCGGCAGCCTGTTTCGGCGAGATGGCCAGCGCCAGCAAGGGCACGGCGATGCCGCCCAGGGCACCGCCGAAGCCGCCTTTGGAAAGCCCGGTGAGAAAGATCGCAGGCAGCGCGAACAATAGGAAATCTGACAGGGTCATGGCGGACGACAGCGCTCGACGGGCAGGATGGCGAATGGGTTAGCGTACTGGAGACCGGCTCAATCATCACATTTTTTGCCGGCCGACCCGCGCGTCGCGCTGGCACGGCGAAGTCAGGTACGTTCGGCGGGCCGTACCGGTCGGGCCGCATGCACCGTTCGGGATAGGTCACGGTTGATCGTGGTCAGCATGCAAACAACCGGTGCATTCGCCGGCTATTTGCCGCCACTCAGCCAGACAGGTGCCGCATGACCGTACGTCGCTTCGCTTTGTCGGAAACCGCAACCGGAGTGCTGGGGCGTCGCCTTCTGGCCGGCTCGACGCTGCTTCTGGCGAGTGCATTGGCCAACGGCGCGAGCACTGACGAAGCGGACGATCTGGTGAGCTTGATCAATGCCTTTCGTACCTCCGGCGAAGGTTGTGGCGGCGACAAGGCGGAACCGGTCGGACCGCTCGCACCGGTCGCCGCGCTGGTATCGATACCAGCCGGTGCCGGCGAGCAGATGCAGGAGGCGTTGCGCGACTCGGGCTACCAAGCCGCCAAGCTGCAGGCCATCGCAGTCGCCGGACCTGGCGATGCGGGCAGTGTGATGCGGATGTTCAAGCAGCGTTACTGCGGCACCTTGTTGAGCGAGCAATTCGCCGAGATCGGAGTTTCGCGGGACGGCAATACCTGGCAGGTGATACTGGCGCAGCCGCTGCTGTCGAATGACCTTGGTGACTGGGAACAGGCAGGCAGGGCCATTCTCGACCAGGTCAACCAGGCGCGTGCCGAGCCGCGTCGTTGCGGCAACCAGTCGTTCGAGCCTGCACCGCCGCTGAGCTGGGACCAGCAACTGGGCGAAACAGCGCTGGCCCACAGCCAGGACATGGCGGAAAAAGATTATTTCAGCCATCAGGGCCGAGACCGAAGTCAGGCCGGTGATCGCGCCAGGCGTCAGGGGTACAGCTGGCAGCGCATCGGTGAAAACATTGCCGCCGGCCAAGGCTCTGCCGAGCAGGCGGTATCAAGCTGGCTCGCCAGCCCGGGCCATTGCCAGAACATCATGAATCCGGGCTTCACCGAAATGGGCGCCGCCTACGCG
>DPSI01000451.1:8112-8611 GCA_003527165.1 Pseudomonas sp. | reverse complement strand
GCCCGACGCTGCCGGAGAAAAGCCGCGAGCATCCCTTGGACAATCGCGAGCCACGTCAGGAAGTGATCGATCGGCAGGATGACAGTCAGCGCCAGCCACGCCCACCCACGCTTGAGGCGCCACCGGAAATACCACCGGTTGAGCCGGTCGAGCGCCGACCTCAGCCGGACCGACCCGAGCGTCGCGGCAGTGACGCCAGCGGGCATCCCGTACCGGCCAGCTGAATGCGGGACATAATGAAAAAGGGAGGCCGAGGCCTCCCTTTTTCACGCGCTGGCGCTGTTTAGAACAGCACGCGGCTACGGATGGTGCCGTTGACCTGCTGGAGTTTCTCCAGGGCCAGGTCGGAATATTCCTTGTCCACGTCGATCACCACGTAGCCGACTTTCTCGTTGGTCTGCAGGAACTGGCCGCAGATATTGATGCCATTGTCGGCGAATACCTTGTTGATTTCGCTCATCACGCCTGGGATGTTTTCGTGGATGTGCAGCAGGCGGTG
>DPSI01000451.1:6527-7912 GCA_003527165.1 Pseudomonas sp. | reverse complement strand
TGGATGTGCAGCAGGCGGTGCTTGCCCGGATGCGATGGCAGCGCGACCTCGGGGAAGTTGACCGAGGACACCGAGGTCCCGTTGTCGCTGTACTTGACCAGTTTTTCCGCCACTTCCAGGCCGATGTTGGCCTGGGCTTCGGCAGTGGAGCCACCGATGTGCGGCGTGAGGATGACGCGGTCCAGGCCACGCAGCGGGCTTTCGAACTCTTCGTCGTTGGACTTGGGCTCGACCGGGAACACGTCGATGGCGGCGCCGATCAGGTGCTCGTCCTTGATCGCAGCGGCCAGTTGATCCAGTTCGACCACGGTGCCGCGGGCGGCGTTGATCAGGATCGCGCCCTTCTTCATCGCGCGAATTTCCTTCTCGCCGATCATCCACTGGGTGGACGGCAGCTCCGGCACGTGCAGCGAAACGATGTCGCACATGCCCAACAGCTCATACAGCGAGCCGATCTGAGTGGCGTTGCCCAGCGGCAGCTTGGTCACCACGTCATAGAAGTACACCTGCATGCCGAGGCTTTCGGCGAGTACCGACAGCTGGGTACCGATCGAGCCGTAGCCGATGATGCCCAGCTTCTTGCCGCGAATTTCGAAGGAGTTGGCTGCCGACTTGATCCAGCCGCCGCGGTGGCAGGACGCATTCTTCTCGGGAATACCACGCAGTAGCAGGATGGCTTCGGCCAGCACCAGCTCGGCGACCGAACGGGTGTTGGAGTAGGGCGCGTTGAACACCGCAATACCGCGCTCGCGAGCGGCATTGAGGTCGACCTGGTTGGTACCGATGCAGAAACAGCCGACGGCGATCAGCTTCTTCGCGGCGTCGAAGACTTCCTCGGTGAGCTGTGTGCGCGAGCGGATGCCAATGAAATGGGCGTCGGCGATCTTTTCCTTCAGCTCCGCCTCGGGCAGCGCAGTCTTGAGGTACTCGATGTTGGAGTAGCCTGCGGCCTTGAGGGTGTCGACAGCGTTCTGGTGCACGCCTTCGAGGAGAAGGAACTTGATCTTGCTCTTGTCGAGAGAGGTCTGGCTCATCTGCATTAAAACCTTAAGGCCGAAGGATAGGGCTGAAGTGTCCAGCGAAGGCTGGCCGACCCGGTATGACCGGCGCCGGGAGTCTGCCGAGGCACGTTTCAAAGGGGGTCGTATGCTAGCATATGGACCCCTCGAAACACCTATGTCCTGAGCTGAAGCGTACTCAGGGTGACCATGAATCGAATGAGAGTTCCCATGATGACCGATCCTGTCCTGATCGATGAGCTGAAGACCCTGGTCGAGCCCGGCAAGGTGCTGACCGATGCCGATTCGCTGATTACCTACGGCAAGGACTGGACCAAACAATACGCGCCGGCGCCAAGCGCTATCGTCTTTCCCAAGACCGTCGAT
>DPSI01000451.1:6083-6507 GCA_003527165.1 Pseudomonas sp. | reverse complement strand
AACGAGCGGAAGGTCGGCTTGGTGCCTTCCGGTGGTCGCACCGGGTTGTCGGCGGCGGCGGTCGCGCCGAACGGTGAAGTGGTTGTGGCCTTCGACTACATGAACCGGATTCTCGACTTCAATGCCACCGACCGCACGGTGATCTGTCAGCCGGGCGTGATCACCGCGCAGCTACAGCAGTTCGCCGAGGACAAGGGGCTCTACTACCCGGTCGATTTCGCCTCAGCGGGCTCCAGCCAGATCGGCGGCAACATCGGCACCAACGCCGGTGGCATCAAGGTGATTCGCTACGGCATGACCCGCAATTGGGTCGCCG
Organism: Pseudomonas sp.; assembly: GCA_003527165.1. Classification (GTDB taxonomy): domain Bacteria; phylum Pseudomonadota; class Gammaproteobacteria; order Pseudomonadales; family Pseudomonadaceae; genus Stutzerimonas. The sequence continues at coordinate 6,191 of DPSI01000451.1, read as the reverse complement.
GGCTGAAGGTAGTCACCGGCAAGGGCGACCTGCTCGAGCTGAACAAGGATCTGATCAAGAACGCCACCGGCTACGACCTGCGCCAACTGTTCATCGGCGCCGAGGGCA
>DPSI01000451.1:0-5952 GCA_003527165.1 Pseudomonas sp. | reverse complement strand
GGTGTTCAACGGCCTGAAGCGCCTGCGCAAGGACAACACCGGCTATGACCTGAAGCAGATGTTCATCGGCGCCGAGGGCACCCTGGGCTTCGTCGTCGAGGCGACCATGCGCCTGGAGCGCCAGCCGACCAACCTCACCGCGATGATCCTCGGCACGCCGGACTTCGATTCCATCATGCCGGTGCTGCACGCCTTCCAGGACAAGCTGGACCTGACCGCCTTCGAGTTCTTCTCCGACAAGTGCCTGGACAAGCTCCTCGCCCGCGGCGATATCCCGGCGCCCTTCGAGACCCGTACGCCGTTCTATGCGCTGCTCGAATTCGAGGCGACCACCGAAGAACGCGCCGAGCAGGCACTGGCCACCTTCGAACACTGCGTCAACGAGGGCTGGGTGGTCGACGGCGTCATGAGCCAGAGCGAGCAGCAGCTGGAGAGCCTCTGGAAGCTGCGCGAGTACATCTCCGAAACCATCTCGCACTTCACGCCGTACAAGAACGACATCTCTGTCACCGTTTCCAAGGTGCCGGCCTTCCTAGCCGACATCGACGCCATTGTCAGCCAGAGCTATCCCGATTTCGAGGTGCTCTGGTACGGGCACATCGGCGATGGCAACCTGCACCTGAACATCCTCAAGCCCGAAAGCCTGTCCAAGGAGGAGTTCTTCGACAAGTGCGCCGCGGTCAACAAATGGGTGTTCGAGACGGTCGAAAAATACAACGGTTCGATTTCGGCCGAGCATGGCGTCGGCATGACCAAGCGCGACTACCTGACCTACAGCCGCTCGGAAGCCGAGATCGCCTACATGAAGGCAATCAAGGCGGCATTCGACCCCAACGGGATCATGAATCCGGGCAAGGTATTCGCTGATTGATGTAGGGCGGGAGCAACCCGCCAACGGCAACGGCGGGTTGCACCCGCCCTACAGACAGGACCTCATATGAAATATCAACATCAGTACACCGATGGCACGCCGATCCACTACCCGCTGGGCAAGGTGGTCTGCATCGGTCGCAACTATGCCGAGCATGCCAAGGAACTGAACAACCCAGTGCCGACCGAGCCGCTGCTGTTCATCAAGGCCGGCAGCTGCACGGTACCGCTGGAAGGCGGCTTCAGCATCCCGAGCGACCGTGGAGCGGTGCATTACGAGGCGGAAATCGCGGTGCTTATCGGCAAGCCGTTGTCGCGCAAGCCGAACGAAGAGGAAGTGCGCGATGCGATTTCCGGCTTCGCCCCGGCCCTGGACCTGACCCTGCGCGACGTGCAGGCCAGGCTGAAGGACAAGGGCCACCCCTGGGAAATCGCCAAGAGCTTCGACGGCGCTTGCGTGCTGGCGCCCTTCGTGCCGGGCGATGCGGTGCGCGATCTGACCGATATCGGCATCCGCCTGACCATCAACGGTGAGGTCCGCCAGGACGGCAACAGCAGCCAGATGCTCAATGCCATCCTGCCCCTGCTGCAGCACATCGCCGGCCATTTCAACCTGCAACCGGGCGACGTGGTGCTGACCGGCACTCCGGCGGGCGTCGGCCCGTTGAATCAGGGCGATCAGCTGGTTCTGGAGCTGCTCGGGTTGTCGCGCTTCGAGAGTCGCGTGCTCTGACCGGCTAGGGTCGGGTACGTTTTGGCGTATCCGACCTGAATCCCGCCATATTCTCGCCGCTTCGGTCGTGTTGTAATCGCAGCCCCTCCCTGGGGTTGCCCTTCATGCCTACCACCGCTGTCCGACCATCCCGCCTGCGCTTGTTTCTCTACGCCGTGCTGTCTCTCACTATCCCGGCAGCGCTGCTGGCAGGCTGGCTCCTGCACTGGGATGATCAGCTCAAGCTCTATTGGCAAGAGCAATCCGCAGATGCCGAGCAACGCGCAGCGAGCATCTGGCTGCCCGACTACGAGCTGGTGCTGGAAACCACGCTCGCAGGCCTGGAGGATGACGAAACCTCGGGGCTGACGTGGAATCCGGCCACCGGCACGCTGTTCACCGTCACTGGACAGAACCCTCAACTGATCGAGTTCACGACCGGCGGCGTGGTGCTCCGGCGGGTGCGACTGACAGGCTTTTCTGATCCCGAAGCAGTTGAAGCGCTGGATAACGGGCGCCTGGGCATCGTCGACGAGCGCCGCCGGCTGGTGGCGGTCTTCGATCTGCCGCCTGGCGTGGAGCGTCTCGATCTCGGGGATATGGTCAGCTACGACCTGGGCTTCGCCAATGCTGGCAACAAGGGCTTCGAAGGGCTGGCCTGGAATCCGCGAACCCGGCGTATGCTGCTGGCCAAGGAACGCGATCCGCAGGGACTGTTCGAATTGCCATTCCCCGGCGAAGACGGCGCTGCTGGCGTGCTCGAGGCGCTGCCCTCTCAGCCGCTGCTGATCCGCGACATTTCTTCGGTGGCCATCGACCCACGCACCGGTCATACCCTGATGCTTTCCGATGAGTCGCGGCTGTTGGTCGAACTCGACCTGCAGGGGAGGCCTAGCAGTTTCATTAGCCTGCTCGGCGGGCTCAACGGCCTGGTGCAGGGCATCGAACAGGCCGAAGGCGTTGCCATGGACGAGCACGGCGACATCTACGTAGTCGGCGAGCCCAACCGCTTCTATGTCTTCAGCCGGAAGCGGTGAAGACCGGCGCGCCGCGCTGTCATCTTCATTTGCCGGGCTGGGCTCGCTGTTAAGGTTCGGCTAAGCCTGGGCAAGCACAATTGCCGTTCCGTCAGTTTCTAGAGTGTGCAAGATGCGCCCTGTCTTCCGATGGCTGCTGGCTGCGTTGGCCGGCGCGGCCCTGCTACTGGTGATCGCTGCCGGTCAGCACTTTCGTTTGTTCGAGCAAACCTGGTTCCAGTTCACCCAATGGCGGCAGGCTGATCAACGCCAGGCGGCCTCGTTGTGGCTGCCCGACTATCGGGCGGTGATCCAGGCGCAGCAAGTCGAGGGTATCGAAGACGATCTGTCGGCGCTGACCTTCGATCCTGACCGCAACAGCCTGATCGCGGTTACCAACGGCACACCGCAGCTGCTCGAGCTCAGCCTCGAGGGCAGGTTATTGCGGGCGATACCGCTGGTGGGCTTCGGCGACCCGGAGGCCATCGAGTACATTTCCCAGGGCGTCTACGTCATCAGTGACGAGCGTCTGCAGCGCCTGTTGCGGGTCGAAGTTGACGAACGCACTGAGCTGATCGATGCAGCAGCCAGCCAGCAGCTCTCACTGGGCATCGAGCGGAACGGCAACAAGGGCTTCGAGGGCCTGGCCTATGACGTGACCGGCAAGCGGTTGTTCGTCGCCAAGGAGCGCAACCCGGTGCGCATATACGAGGTTCAGGGCTTTCCCTACGCCGAGGATGGCCAGCCACTCGCCGTGCATGTCAGCGAGAATCGCGAGCGCGACGCAGACCTCTTCGTACGGGACCTGTCCAGCCTGCAATTCGATCAGCAGACTGGTCACCTGCTGGCACTGTCGGACGAGTCACGCCTGGTGCTGGAACTGGACACCCATGGCAAGCCCATCAGCAGTCTGTCGCTAAGCGCCGGGAGCCATGGGCTGGAGCAAGGCGTGCCGCAGGCGGAGGGTATCGCCATGGGGCCGGACGGCATCCTGTATCTGGTCAGCGAGCCCAACCTGTTCTACGCATTCGAGCGCAAATAGCCCTTCGACCGCCGCGCTCAGCCGCGGCGGATCATCCAGACCCCGGCGACGATCAGCAGCAGCCCGGCCACCTTGCCCAGGCTGATCGATGACTGGCGAAAGCCTGCCCAGCCGAAGTGATCCAGCAGCAACGCCATGCCCAATTGCCCGGCCAGCACCAGCGCCATGAACAGCAAGGCGCCGATGCGCGGGCCGGCGAAGGCGGCGGTGGCGATGAAGAACATCCCCAGCAGGCCGGCGCACCAGTGCCACCAGTTCAAGCCGCGCAATGCCTGCAGTCCCGGCAGTTCGCGCTGGAACAGCACGATGCAGAAAAGCGCCAGGGTTCCCACCGCGAAAGACAGCATCGCCGCGCTCATCACGCTGCCGAAATGCTTGGCCACCTGCCCGTTGATGCCGGCCTGTAACGGCAGGAATGCCCCGGCGACAAAGGGCAGGACGAGGAGCCACCAGGCAACGACGGGCATGTGAATCACTCCGATAGGAACAACAAAAGAAAAGCCCGCCGGGGCGCGGCGGGGCGGGATCAGGACGAGCCGGCGAGTTTAGTGCGGCGGGTATTGCGTAAGCACTTTGGTGACCGTCTCTCGGAACATGCCGGTACGTTCCTGCGGACTGCCGGGATCGTCGCGCAGGACCTGTTCGGCACTGCCACGCCAGACCAGCTTGCCGTCGGCAGCATCGTAGAAATCCACCTGCAAGGTACCGACCTGGTAGTGGATGGTACGGGTGTCGCTATACATCGGTCCGCCCCAGAAGCCATGCCATGGACTACCCCAGGCACCCATCGAGGCGGTGGTGTATTGCTGGGAGCGTTCGTCGACGATGAACCAGGCCTGCACCAACACGTCCGGTTGGTTGCCGGACTGGGCCTGGCGCAAGCCGCGCTGATCCAGCTGCTCGCTGACGGCGCTGCGAATGCGTTGTTCGGTAAGGTCGCTCTTGATGCGCGGATCATCCGGGCGGTACTGCAAGGCCGGCTCCTTCCAGCTCCAGGTCCGGTAGGCGGAGAAATCTCGCTGTGGATCGAAATCGCGTTGCACCTGCGTGCTCTGGCAGGCGGCCAGCAACAGCAGCAGGGGAAACATCAGCAATGAACGGGACATTTCGGTTCTCCTCGCAATAGAGTCGCCAGATTCAACGCGGCGGATAGTCGGCCAGCGCGTTGTTCACGGCTTGACGCGCGGCTTCCTTGCGTTCGGCCTGGTTGCCGCCGCTACGGGCTTCGGCGCGGTTGCTCCAGATGGCCTGGCCAGAGCTGCTGTCATACATCTCGATCATTACCGAGACTACCTCTTCTTCATAGGTGCGCATGATCGGCGCGCTGGTCCCGATGCCGTAACCGCTGCCGTAGCTGCCGTAACGACCGGCCCCGATATGAGTTCCGTAATCATCGTAGGTCTGCCGCACGCGCGTCTCCATGGCAGCCCGAGCGCTGATTTGCACGTCGCCCTTGGCATTCCCTGGCGCAGGGCGCAGGCCACGCTGATCAAGGGCGCCGGCGACCATTTCCTGCAGCTCCTCGCCGGCGAGCGAGGCGGTACCCGGCGGCGGACTACGCCAGCTCCAGCTTTGGTAGGCGGAAAAGTCTCGCGGCGCCGCTGGGTAGATCGGCGACTGAATTTGCTCGACTGGCGGTGCCGGCGGAATCGGCGCGGATTCGCTGGTATAGGGATTGCTGCCCTGACAGGCGGCAAGGCCCAGGCAGAGCAGCGGCAATGCAGCGCGGATCGACATCGGTGCCTCCCGGTCGGCGCTTAGCGGGGCCGACACAACCAGTGCAGGTAACGTCCGAGGCCGGCGAATGTGGGATGGCGGCGGTAGGCCAGCTCCATCTCGATGAGGTCGGCAGGCTCGGTGCGGGCCTGAAAATCGGCGGGCATGTAGTCATGGAATACGCGCACGCCACTGGTTGATTCGACCTGCCAGTGCGGTGCGAGTTGCGCGGCCAGCTCACGCGGATCGAGTGGCTGCTGCGGCGTCAGGCTCTGGCGCTCGCCGGCGTAAGTCTGGCTGCGCAGCTTCTTGAAGTGCCCCTTGAGCAGGTTGCGGTAGATCAGCGCGTCGCGGTTGTAGAACGCCAGCGACAGCCAACCATCGGCGGCGATCAGGCGGTGCAGCACTGGCAGGATCGCCTGGGGTTCGGCCAGCCATTCCAGCACCGCGTGGCAGATGACCAGATCGAAACGGCCCTCGACATGGTTTTCTACGTCCTGCCAGGGCGCCTGGATGAAGGTGGCGGTTTGGCCCGCCGCGGCGAACCGCTGCCGAGCGCCTTCCAGCATCGGCTCGGCCGGCTCGGCAAGCGTTAC